>NZ_RZPL01000592.1:0-3666 GCF_004022805.1 Mesorhizobium sp. M7A.F.Ca.CA.002.04.1.1
ACCCAGGTGCGTTCGGAGATAGTAGCGCAGGGTCGCATCGTGAACAGGAGGTTCAGGTCGAGATCAGAATTGGCACCAATCACTTCGCCGCAGTAGAAGACGATTTGACCGCTGGGACCTTCGAGCAGACTTGGTTCTACGATCCGGCCACGGGTCAGATGAAGGCTACGGTCGACTACGATCACATCTTCCTTCTCGATGGCGCAGGCAATGCCACCGCTACGACGCTTGCCAGCTACTTGATCGCGCATCCGCCGGCAGCCGGAGACTCGTGGACCCTGTCCTACTTCGACAATGATGGCGGCAGTTGGCAGGCCCGCTCCGTCAATTTCTCCTTCTTCTCGCACAATCCTGGTGATCCCGGGATCTCGGTGAACGGTGACCCAACGCTGGCCGACCAGATCTATGGAACGTCCGGTATCGACCAGCTCAGCGGTAATGGCGGCAATGACGTCATCGTCGGCCGGGGCGGCAATGACTTCCTCAGCGGCGGAGCCGGCAACGACCTGCTCAGCGGCGGCGACGGCAACGACCTTCTCATAGGAGGTCTCGGCCAGGACACCCTGACCGGAGGAGCCGGCGCCGATACGTTCCGGCTTGAGAATATCGACATCAAGGACCTCATCACTGATTTCAGCGGCGTGGGAGGACATGGCGACAAGATTGACCTGACCGCCCTGTTTGACACGGCGCCTGGAGGAGCCAATATCGGTGACTTCGTGAACTACAATGCGGGGACGGGTACGCTCAGTGTCGATGCCAACGGCAGCACCGGCGGCGCCAACTTCGTCGACGTGGCAACGCTGACGAACCTGCCCGCTGCCAACACGATCACGCTGCTCTACGACGATGGCATAACCCAGCATCAGACAACCGCAAACCTGGTCTAACGGCATAGCGCACAACCATGCGATTATGTTATACGTCGCTAATATTTAGGGGAGCTAAACATGAAACGTTCTGCAAGACTGCTTGTTTCCGCTGCGACGCTGTTGCTGGCAGTCGGGTCGACGGGGTATGCCGCCGACATCATCGAAGGTCCGACAGGCGATTATTGCCGGGTCGTCGGCACGTCCAATCTGGTCTTGAACGACAACATCGTCGATCTGAAGCAGCAGGTGGTGAAGCTGATGGACGAGTCGGTCGCCGCCGCCAACAGCTCGGAGTGGATCAACTCGTCCCGGCCCGTCTTCGTCTGGGCATCGGAAGCCAAGGTCGCCTGCGGCATGGCTTACGGCTACCTGAAGACGAACTACAAGGACGAAGACACCCTCAACAAATGCGAGTGTTTTCACGATCGCATGGTCGAGTACATGCACTGACCGGATAGGCGAACCCACGCCTGTTGGCCATCATGACAGCCGCCGGATCATTCTCGAAGGCGATCGCAGGCGGGATCGCGTTCGTCGGCTTTGGCCTCACTGTCACGCTGGCCCACGCCAACTGGCTGGAACGGCCTTTTGTGGAACAACAGCAGCCGTCCAGCCTGACGCGGCCGGCACACTGTGACACTGCCACGGAGTGGACCCGGCAGGCTTTCAAGGCGTTTGCCAGTTGCCAGGCATCGATCTATGGCCTGGAGCCGATGCTGGCGCATGCGGTGATGGAGATCGAAAGCGGCTTCGATCCCGGCGTGCAAGGCGCCGATGGCGAAGTCGGCCTGATGCAGGTGATGCCGGCGACCGCCAGGATGCTCGGCTTTCGAGGTTCCCTCGACGATCTCAGCGCGCCGGCGGCCAACATCGCGCTGGGGGTCAAATATCTTGCACAGGCCAACAGGCTCGCCGCGGGTGATCTCTGCACCACCGTCATGAAGTATCGCGCCGGGCACAATGAAAGCCGGTTCTCGGCCCTTTCAGTCCGCTACTGCCAGCGTGCGCGGGCAATCCTGGCAAGGGAAGGGATCGAAGTGACCGGCCCCTTGCCGGTGGCGACATTCGGCTTTTCCGCGTTTTCGCCAGGCGGGGAGGGTGGAGCCCCTGCCCAGGGAAAGGGCGTTTGCGTGCGCCGCGTGTTCGTGCCCGGGCCGCGATACATGAAATGCGCCGACTATCGAAGTGCCGGGCAAGCAAGGCAGATCAGGGCGCTCAGAGGCAGGCTTTTCGGCGGCTAAAAGAACTACAGACGGCACTGCAAGTCCGCCGTAACATGCGTTGAAGACCAGACCGGGAACAATATCCGGCGGCACATAGGGGTGGAGCATTCATGGAAGCTGGCCGACAGGTCCACCGTCCGCGGACATGGGCAATCGCCTTGGCGCTCGCCGCGATCGTGTCGGGCTGCCAGTCGAAGGGCGGCGTGTCCGAAGTGCTCGATCCGGCGGCGGTTACCGCGCCTGCCGGGCAGAACGGCGCCGCCGGCGCCGGTCCCGTCCAGGCGACCCAGTCGATGGGCACCGGCTCGACCAAAGTCACGATGCTGCTGCCGCTGTCCGCCCCTGGAACGGCCGGGGAAAACGGCAGGAAGATGCTCGATGCGACCAAGCTGGCGATGACGGATATCGGCAACGGATTGCTGGCGCTGACGGTAGAAGACACCAAAGGCGACAGCGCACTGGCCGGCAAACTGGCGGTTACGGCCATTACGACGGGGTCTAAAGTCGTCATCGGCCCGACCGAGCTGCCGGCGGCCCAGCATATTGCCACGCTGTCGGGGTCGAAGCGGCCACCGGTCCTGGCGCTCGCCGACAATTTCGCCGGCGGCCCCGGGTCTATGCCGTGCTCCTTGGCGAAGCGGACAGCGCCGCCGCGGGCGCCGCGGGACTGGCCGCGAAAGGCAGCAAGAAGTTCGTACTGCTTGTCGCGGATGGCCCAAACGCCGGCGCCATGGAGAAGCGGGTCGCAAACAGCCTCAGCATCTACGGCGCGGCGCTCGCGGTCACTCTCCGATATTCTGCCGGCGACGGCGCGAAGACGGTCGACGAAATGGGCTCACTCGTGGACGCCCCCGACGCCGTCATCGTCGCCAGCGGCAATGGCAGTCCGTCGCCTGTCCTTGCCGCCCTCAAATCGAAGGGCATTCCGGGAAAGACGATCTCCGTCGTCGGGACGAACCGTTGGCTGGAGCACCCCATGGATCCGCTCTTCGAGGGGGCGTTTATCGCCACGCTCGATCCAAGCGAAACCGGGCCGATCGCCGACCGCTTCAGGACGACATACAACTATCCGGCTGACGTCAATGTGGCCTACGCCTATGATATGGTTGCCCTGACGGCAGGGATTGCCAGCGCGGTCGGGCCCGATGGTTTCAGCAAAAAAACTCTCGAGAATCCAAACGGCTTTCGCGGGTCGACCGGCCTGTTCCGGTTTCGGGCCGACGGATCCAGCCAACGCTCGATGCCGTTCTATCGGATTGAAAAAGGTGCGCTCAAGCTGGTTGCCAAATCGACGTCGGGTTTCTGACCGGCGCAAATCCCTGGGATCCTGTTCAAGCTGATGGCCAGGCCGGGCCGCAGCCGCTTGGCGATCGCACTTGGAAGCCTCCTGCTCCTGGCCGGGATCCTGCTGATCATTCAGGGCGGGGCGTTGCTTTCGGTCGATCAGCCTGTCCGTGCCCGGTCGCCAGATGTTGACGACACGCAGCCTGTCCGGCCGTTTGCCCCGGTTGCCGGCGCACAACGCCTGGAGCCGGCGCGCAAGGTTGCTCAAGACCTGATCGCTCCACCAC
>NZ_RZPL01000593.1:0-3662 GCF_004022805.1 Mesorhizobium sp. M7A.F.Ca.CA.002.04.1.1
GCGCAGCCCGCTGGAAGCCGCCGCCGCCGGTCTCGGCATGGTCCATCAGCATTTCCGGCTGGTCGAGAGTTTTACGGTTGCCGAAAATGTTCTCCTCGGCTTCGGCCGCAAGGCTGCTGTGAAAACGCTGACCGATGCGGCGGCGATCGTTTCCGCCAAGTCGAGCGAGATCGGCCTGCCCGTCGATCCGCACAAGCTGGTAGCGAATCTTTCGATCGCCGAACGCCAGCGCGCCGAGATCATCAAGGTCATGCTTCTGGGCGCCCGAATTCTGGTCATGGACGAACCGACGGCGGTGCTGACCGACGAGGAAGCGCGCACGCTCCTCTCTTTTGCCCAACGATTGTCGAGGCAAGGTCACGCCGTGGTTCTGATCACGCACAAGTTCCGGGAGGTTGCCGCTTTCTGCGACCGGGTAACGGTCATGCGGCACGGCGAGACCGTACTTGAGGGTGCGCGGGTTGCGAACGTCACCGAAGCGGAGGTGGCGCGGTTGATGGTCGGCGATGCCTTGACGGTTGCGGGCAGGCCGTTATCTCGGCCGGGTGATGTGTGTCTGAGCGTGGAAAGGCTTTCCGCACGGGCGACCGCTCACGGGCAAAGCCTGAACGATCTCGGGTTCGAGCTGCATGTAGGCGAAATCCTTGGCATCGCCGGCGTCGGCGGGAACGGGCAGGAGGAACTCGTTGCCTGCCTTCTCGGACTCGACCGTGCCGGCGCCGGCGCGATCGTACTGGATGGCCAGGACATATCCACCGCCAAGCCAGACCAGCGCCGCGAGGCCGGCTTGCGCGTCATCCCCTCCGACCGCTTTGACAGCGGGTTGATCCGGGAGCTTTCCATTGCCGACAATCTCGCGCTCACGACCGTCGCCAGCGGTAGCTTCGGCGGCCCGTTTCTCCTGAGCCGGCGGGCGATGCGCGAGAAGGCCGCCGAGGCCATCGATGCGTTCGATATCCGCGGCGCGACGCCGGAACGGCCGGCCTCTTTGCTCTCGGGAGGAAACGCGCAGAAAGTGTTGCTCGCGCGGGAGCTCGATCACGGCCTGAAGGTTCTCATAGCGCATTCCCCTTCTCGCGGGCTGGACATGAAAGCGGCCGAGTTCGTCCGATCGGCGATCCGCAGAGCTGTGGAAGCCGGCGCGGCTTGCCTTCTGATCAGCGAGGATCTCCAGGAGGTCATGTCCCTGTCCCATCGGGTGGCCGTCATGAACAGAGGAAGGATCGCCGGCTGCCGTCAGACCGGCGACGTCACGCCTGAATGGATAGGAGGCCTTTTAGCAGGCCATGCTTGACACAGCTTTCCTTGTTCGCAGGCAAAATCCCGGCTTCTTGTTGACCAGTCTCAGTTATGTTGGCGGACTGTTGGTCGGGCTGACGGTTTCGGCGGTGCTGCTCGTGCATGCGGGCGTGCCGGCAAGCGCTCTTGTGGATGAGTTCCTGATTGCAACTTTTCTGACCTCGGACGGCCTCTCCCAGACGGCGACGGCCGCTTTACCGTTGGTGCTAGTCGGCCTCGCCTCCGGCGTTGCCATGCGTGTGCGGTTTTGGAACATCGGCGTGGAGGGCCAGCTATGGCTCGGCGCGATCGCGTCAACCTGGGTGGCGCTGAACGGCAGCGGGCCTGAAGTGCTGAGGTTGCCGACGATGTTCGTTCTGGCGGCGCTTGCGGGAGCCGCCTGGATTGCGATTCCGCTTTTTCTGAAACTCAAGTGGGGCGTTAACGAGGTTATTTCGACCCTGCTGCTGGGAAGCGTCGCGTTTCTGCTCGTGCAGCATCTTCTGTTCGGGGTCTGGAGAGACCCTTCCAACAGCTTTCCCGTGACCGCCACCTTTCCCGAGGCGAGCTGGTTTCTCGTTCTGGGATGGGGGCAGTTGCATGCCGGAATCTTCCTGGTCGCCGTTATCGCATTGTCCATCTGGTTCGTCATGGAACACAGCCGGGTCGGCTTCTACGCGGATGCTGTAGGTTTCAACGCCAAGGCCGCGCTCGCCACGGGCCTGCCGGTGCTCAGCATAGCCGTGGGGCTCGTGCTGCTCTCCGGCGCTCTCTCAGGCGTTGCCGGCATGATGATCGTGGCGGGGACGGAGCACCGCCTCAACCAGTCCGTCGGCAACGGCTATCTCTTCAGCGCGATCGTGATCGCCTACCTGGCCCGCGCGAAGCCATTGTGGGTGGTCGTGATCTCTTTCGCGCTCGGCGCGGTGTTCACCGCCGGGAATGTCCTGAAGGTTTTCTATTCGATCTCCGAAGCGATGATCGTGCTGATGCAAGGCGCGGTACTGATGTCGATTTTGATGGCGCAGTTCTTCAGCTCCTATTCGCTCAAACGGCCCAAGAACTAGGAAGGGACAGTTGCATGGATTTTCTGATCGGCTGGATTGCCATCATTCCGAGCTATGCGGCACCGTTGCTGCTGGCGAGCCTCGGCCTCATTATCTGCGAAAGAGCCGGCGTTCTCAATCTTGGAGCGGAAGGGCTCATGGCGATCAGTGCCATGACCGGCGCGATGACGGTGCTTTCCGGAGCCGATCCTTGGGTTGGTCTTGCCGCCGGCTCAGCGGCCGCGATGGCTCTCGCTCTGCTGTTTGGAATATCGACAGTCGCCTTGCGCGCCAATCATACGCTCGCCGGCCTAGCCGTCGTCGCAATCGGACTGGGCATCACCGGGGTCGTGGGGCGACCCTACGTGCAGAAGACCTTTTCTGGCATTTCCACACTTGGCGACCTCTTCGGGATAGACCGCGGTTCGGCATTCGGCCGCATTTTCGCGGTGCAGGACCCGGTTACGCTGGCGCTGCCGATCCTGGTCGGCGCGCTCTGGTGGTGGCTTTCCAAAAGCCGACATGGCCTCAGGTTGAGGTCCGTCGGGGAAAACCCGGCCGCCGCGGATGTCGCGGGTATCGACGTGCAACTGGTTCAGTTCGGGGCTGTCCTGGCGTCCGGGCTGTTTTGTGGTCTCGCCGGAGCCTATCTCTCAGTCGCCACAAGTCATGTCTGGGTGGAGGGAATGGTCGCGTCGCGCGGCTGGATTGCCGTTGCGCTCGTCATCTTTTCGCGCTGGAACGCGGCTCGAGCTCTCTGGGGTGCGCTTCTTTTCGGAAGCGCGGATGCGCTTGTGCCTAGACTACAAGCCATAGGCGCCGACGTTCCTGTCTATCTCATGATGACTTTGCCGTACTTGCTGACGCTTGTCGTGCTGGTGGCAGGCTCATTGGGCGGCCGGCGCTCCGGCGAGCCGGCCTTCCTCGGCAGGGTCTATCTACGACAAGACAAACAATAAGGAACTTGCCCGGTTCATGAGCCCCGCGGCCCGCATCCTTCTGGACTTCGCGGATTTCATGGACAAGCATCAAGGATCGCCGATGTCTGTGCCGTCCCCCCCTCGCCCGGCGCTGACCCTGCGGCTCCGCTCGACGCCTATTCGCGTGCCACTAACCGTGAGATCAAGAACAAAGCGCCACGGAGACGACAGAGGGGTCGCCGCGCGTAAAGCGCCAACGTCATCCGCAACAGCAGGCCGAGCCCAGCCGGACCGCCCCCTCTGGCCTGCCGGACCCGGCCCTTCGCTTCCGTTCCAGGCGTTCGTCGTTCGGAAAGCCAAGCGATTGGCTTTCCGTCCGCTGCGCGGACCACTCCTCACCCCCCCTCAAGGGGGAGAT
>NZ_RZPL01000594.1:0-3659 GCF_004022805.1 Mesorhizobium sp. M7A.F.Ca.CA.002.04.1.1
GATCACCGCCATGCGCGCCTCTTATGCGCTTCCCGGCGTGTTCGAGCCGGTGAATTGCAACGGCCGCGTGCTGGTCGACGGCGCTCTGGTCAACCCCGTACCGGTTTCGGTCTGCCGCGCCTACGAGCAGCCGCTCGTCGTGGCGGTCAACCTTCACTATGACCTGTTCGGCCGTGCCGCCGTCATCAAGCACAGCGCTGGCGAACTGGTCGTCGAAAAGGACGCGCCGAGGGCCGGACATGGCGATCCCGAACACCAGTCGCATCAGACCCGGCTCGGCATCACCGGCGTCATGGTCGAGGCCTTCAACATCATCCAGGACCGCATTTCGCGCGCAAGACTTGCCGGCGATCCGCCAGACATGTCGCTACAGCCGAAGCTCAGCCATATCGGCCTGACCGAGTTCCACCGCGCCGACGAGGCGATCAATCTCGGCTATCAGGCGACGATGGCGCAGATCGGCGAACTGACCCGGCTGCAGACAGTTCTCGCCTGATCAACACCTACGCACGAGCCGCATCGGTGATACGAAACTGAACGGTGCGGTTGCCGTTCCAGTAATTTCCCGACAGCGAACCGGCGACGTGGATTGTCTTGCCCCGGTTCTTGAACAGGAATTCGCCAAGCGCGGTATCGACGGCGCGAAAGGCGATCGCCTGGATCCGGCCGCCGCTTTCCGATTGCAGCTCGACGCGGATGTGATTGGTGCCGACCGGCCGCGCATCGGCCAACCGGTGGCGCGGCAACGCGAAAACAGGGGCCACGTGCCCGGCACCGAAAGGTCCGGCTTGTTCCAGCGCGTCGAGTAGGCTGAGTGTCGCGCCTTCAGCGGCAAGCGCACCGTCTATGGCCAGGCTTTCCTCGCCCTGCAGGCGAAACACGTCGGCTGCCGCCCGCTCTTCGAAAAACGCCCTGAGCTCACCAAGCCTCGCCCGCTCGACGGTGATGCCCGCCGCCATGCCATGCCCGCCACCCTTGACGATCAGACCGGCAATCGCCGCCTCGCGCACCAGCCGGCCGAGGGCGAAACCCGAGACCGAGCGGCCCGAGCCGGTGCCGATGCCGTTGGCGTTGAAGGCGATGGCGAAGGCGGGCCGGCGGGCATGATCCTTCAGCCGTGAGGCGAGCAAACCGACGATGCCCGGATGCCAGCTGTTGCTGGCGGTGACGACGATAGCCGGGCCATTGCCGCCGGCGAGCTCCGCATCGGCCTCGGCGCGCGCCGCCGCGAGCATCTCCTGCTCCATCAGCTGCCGTTCCTGGTTGAGCCGGTCGAGCGTCTCGGCAATGGTGCGCGCCTCGACCGGGTCGTCGGTCGCAAGCAACCGGCTGCCAAGTGCGGCATCGCCGATGCGTCCGCCGGCATTGATGCGCGGGCCGATCAGATAGGCCAGATGGAAGGTGCTGATCGGCTCGCCGATGCGCGACACCCGTGCCAGTGCCGCGAGCCCTTCGTTCTTCTGCTGGCGCGCCATCTGCAGCCCCTTGACCACGAAGGCACGGTTGACGCCGGTCAGCGGCACCACGTCACAAACGGTGGCCAATGCCACGATATCGAGCAGCGAAAGCAGGTCCGGCGGCGTAGCATCGGCCATGCGGCTACGCAGGATCCTGGCCGTCTGCACAAGGGCGAGGAAGACCACGCCGGCGGCACAGAGATGGCCCTGCCCGGAAAGGTCGTCGTCGCGATTGGGATTGACGACAGCGATTGCCGCCGGCAAGGCACCGCCGACCTGGTGGTGGTCGAGCACCACGACATCGGCCCCGGCCTCATTGGCGGCATCGATGGAAGCGGCGCTGTTGGTGCCGCAATCGACGGTGACGATCAGTGTCGCGCCACGCGAAACAAGTTCGCGCATGGCGTCGGGGTTGGGGCCATAGCCCTCGAAAATACGATCCGGGATGTAGATTGCCGACGGCACCGAGAAATGCGTGAGGAACCGCTTCAGCAAGGCCGACGAGGCGGCGCCGTCGACATCATAGTCGCCGAAGATCGCCACCTTTTCCCTGGCCATCACCGCGGCGGCGATCCGGGCCGCCGCCCTGTGCATGTCGGTCAGCGATGCCGGATCCGGCAGAAGATCGCGGATCGTCGGATCGAGAAACCGCTCGGTCTGCTCGGCGGTGACGCCGCGGCCGGCAAGCACCCGTGCTACGATATCGGGTACCCCGTAGCCTTGCGCGATGGCGAGCGCGATCATGTCCTGCCGCTCGGTCAGCCGGTGCTCCCAGGAAACCCCTGATACCGACTGCCTGACATCGAGGAAGAGGCGCTTTTCGCCGGTCATACGCTTTGCCAACTCATCGTTGGCCGCACGATAGTGCATGTCGCCCAAAAGTGCGCAGCGGTTTTGGGGCGACGACCTGCATTGGCAACGATTTAAATCGTGTCACGTTCATGCGACGCTCTATAGGCCAAAGGCAGGCAAAGCCAAGCGATTCACGGTGTGCGCCGTCCGGGAAGTGTCAAGAAAACTGCGCTTTCCGCTTTTCAGCCTGGCGCCGAAGCCATTCGTCGGCCGCATCGCCCATCGTCGTTTCCACACCGTCCTTGAGCCAGGCCATGAAAGGCCGGTCGAAGCTGAATGCGTAGCTGCATTCCCGGATGAGAAAGCGACGCACATTCTGGGTGTTGCGATAAGACTGCGTGATGGCGGTGGCGCGCGAGATCGGATCCGCGTGCCAGTCGAACGGTTTCATCGTCAAATCCTTGCAGCCAATATCGGGTGCGCCCGAATGGCTAACAATTGCAAGGTGGCTTCGCAAGCAAGCGTCAGAACTTATCCAGGTCCTGATGGCGTGCCTTGATCTCGCGCACCGTCCGCGACGACGAGCGCAGCACGATCGTGTGGGTGGTGATGTAATTGTGGCCGAACTTGACGCCAGCCAGCATGTTGCCGTCGGTGACACCGGTGGCCGCAAACAGCACATCGCCGCGCGCCATGTCCTCCGTCCGATAGACCCGTTTCGGATTGGAAATACCCATCTTTGCCGCGCGAGCAACCTTTTCCGGTGTGTCGAGGATCAGCCTGCCCTGCATCTGGCCGCCGGTGCAGCGCAGCGCGGCGGCGGCCAGCACGCCCTCGGGTGCTCCGCCAGTGCCGAGATAGATATCGATGCCGGTTTCTTCCGGATCCGTGGTGTGGATGACGCCGGCGACATCGCCGTCGCCGATCAGCCGGATCGCGGCACCCGTGGCGCGCACGGCATCGATCAGCTTGGCATGACGTGGCCGGTCGAGGATACAGGTGGTGATGTCCGAAATAGCCACGCCCTTGGCGCGGGCGAGGCTGGCGATGTTTTCGGCCGGTGAGGCATCGATATCGATGACGCCGTCCGCATAGCCCGGACCGATGGCGATCTTGTCCATGTAGACATCGGGCGCAAACAGCAGGCTGCCCTTTTCGGCGATGGCGATGACGGCGAGCGCATTGGGCAGGTTCTTGGCGCAGATCGTCGTGCCTTCGAGCGGATCGAGCGCGATATCGACCGCCGGACCTTTGCCGGAGCCGACTTCTTCGCCGATATAGAGCATCGGCGCTTCATCGCGCTCGCCCTCGCCGATCACCACCGTGCCCCTGATGGAAAGCCGGTTGAGTTCCTGGCGCATGGCATCCACGGCGACCTGGTCGGCCGCCTTTTCGTCGCCGCGCCCACGC
>NZ_RZPL01000595.1:0-3652 GCF_004022805.1 Mesorhizobium sp. M7A.F.Ca.CA.002.04.1.1
ATACATCCTCGGCCAAAAAGGCAACGCGCAAGATCGTCCGCCGCGCAGCGATCAACAAGAACCGTCGCTCGCGCGTCCGCACCTATATCCGCCAGGTCGAAGAGGCGCTTGCCTCCGGTGACAAGGCTGCCGCACAGGCTGCCTTCAAGATCGCGGAGCCGGAATTGATGCGCGCCGCAACCAAGGGCGTGATTCACAAGAACACGGCGTCCCGCAAGGTGTCGCGACTGGCTCAGCGGGTCAAGGTACTGTCGGCCTGACATTACTTGCCTAGACTGACGTTCTTCGAACCCGGCCGTTTGTGCCGGGTTTTTTCGTTTGCCGGCAAGCACTTAAAAAGAATGTCCGGAAACGGCGTCTTATGCGGATTTCACAATAGGGAATAGTTTGCCGGCATATGCATGCCTGCTGTTGATCGGCACGCTTGAAAATCGCCGGCCTAATGATTCTTGGCTGTCAAAAATAGCTTATATTTTTCAAACGCTTACAGATGGTGATCCACAGCTTGTCCACACCGGACTGGCCCGATCGGGGAGAAGTCGCTGTCAAGCGAATTATTTCAGAATATTTCTGTCAGCGCCCGGTTTTTCATATTCGCCGGAAAAGGGTTTGAATCACAATGGCTTTGTTAAAATGTGCCGTCGCGGCATGCCACTCGAACCCGCCTCCACTAACCAGATTCCTTAAAAATCCGTTAGACGTGGCCTTGCCCTATCCACAGCGATTTCGGTAGTGTCGATCTATCGAAAGGGACGGGCTCTGGCTCTTAACCCAAGCCTGAATCGGCCAGCTTAAATTGGCGGGATTTGCAACGCGGATCAAGTCCGCGGACGGCTTTGGTTTGTCTTTTTCGATACGGTAGGGGACTGGCGTAACTAGACATGGCAGGTAGACGGCGCGCCGGCGCTCTTTTCGCCGGACGGTGTTGTATTGCCCTGACATACCCAACGCGGACTGGCTTCCATGGGCCGGCACCGGTTCCCACGGATAATGGGCGACGTTCACCTGCCGGCGGCGGCAGCGGACATCGTAGCAAAGACTTAGGTCGCCGGAACCGGATGCAGGAGGCGCATCCCCGGCGGAAAACAGGTACGGAAGGACAAGGAAAAGATCATGCAGAGCGGCATCGAAAGGGAACTTACGGGCGACCTCCCATTTCCTGGAACTTTGATCGGAGCAAACGACATGGCGGTGTCCAGCGACGCGGAACAGAAATTCGACCGGGTCAAGACCCAGTTGAAGGCGCGCCTGGGAACCGAAGTCTATTCGAGCTGGTTTGGCCGCATGAAAGTCGCCGAGGCTTCCAAGGGCATTGTCCGCATCTCGGTGCCTACCGCCTTCCTGCGCTCATGGATCAACGGCCACTATCTCGACCTCATCTCCGAGCTGTGGAAGCAGGAGGATCCCGATCTTCTCAAGATAGACATCGTCGTGCGCACGGCAACCCGTCAGGGACGCGCCCAGGCCGAGCCAGAGGTAACGCCGGCACGCAGCAAGGTGACACGGCAGACGCAGACGGCGCTTGCCGCAGGCACAGTCAGCCCCAGCCGGGTGGAGCGCGCATCGACTCCGCGTCCGGGCACACCCATCGAGAGCGAATTCCGCCACAACGTTCTGGGGTCACCGCTCGATCCACGCTACACGTTCGGCTCTTTCATCGAGGGGCCGTCGAACCGGGTGGCCTTCGCCGCCGCCAAGGCAGTGGCGGAATCGCAATCGAGCGCGGTGCGTTTCAATCCGCTCTTCCTTCACGCAACCGTCGGGCTCGGCAAGACCCATTTGCTGCAGGCCATCGCCGCGGAATCGCTGAAGCAGAACCCCAAGTCGCGCGTCGTCTATCTCACGGCCGAGTATTTCATGTGGCGCGTTGCCACCGCGATCCGCGACAACAACGCTCTGACGCTCAAGGAGCAGCTGCGCGACATCGACCTGCTCATCATCGACGACATGCAGTTCCTGCAGGGCAAGTCGATCCAGCATGAATTCTGCCACCTGATCAACATGCTGCTCGACAGCGCCAAGCAGGTCGTCGTCGCTGCCGACCGGCCACCATCGGAACTGGAATCGCTCGAACCGCGGGTCCGTTCGCGCCTCAATGGCGGTGTCGCGCTTGAAATGTCGGCGCCCGATTTCGCCATGCGCCTCGGCATGCTCAAATTGCGCCTTGCCACGGCCAGGAGCGACGACGCATCCCTCGACATTTCGGAGGAGATCCTCAATCACGTCGCCCGCACCGTGACCGGCAGCGGACGCGAGCTGGAAGGCGCCTTCAATCAGCTTTTGTTCCGTCAATCCTTCGAGCCGCAGATCACCATCGACCGGATCGACGAAATCCTCGGCCACATCTATCGCACAGGCGAGCCGAAGCGTGTCCGTATCGAGGACATCCAGCGCATCGTGGCGCGTCACTACAATGTGTCGAAGACCGAATTGCTGTCCAACCGGCGCACGCGCACCATCGTCAAGCCGCGGCAGGTCGCCATGTACCTGTCGAAGGTGATGACGCCGCGCTCGCTACCCGAGATCGGACGGCGTTTCGGCGGCCGCGATCACACCACGGTGCTGCATGCCGTGCGCAAGATCGAGGACCTTTCCGGCAACGACAACACGCTGGCGCAGGAACTTGAGCTTCTGAGGCGGCTGATCAACGATCAGGCCTGACCCTCCGGGAGGGCCGAACCGAAACAACGCCGGGATTCAATGGCTTGCCAGTGCGGCGCCGGGCCTGCATCGGGCTCGTGGCATCGCCTGGAAGCGATCTGGATTTCGGTTTTTCGACACTGGCTCGCGGACTTCGGGCGCGTTATCCCCAGAAAGCCCGCGTAGCCGGCCTGAACCGGCGGCGCGGGCTTGCGTTTGCTGGTTTTTTCCTGTCAGTTTACGCAGATTCTGAGCCTATTCAGACCTTTCGCGGGACGCCGCTCACTGGTGACCCGTCATTCATTCAAGCGAGCCTGTTTCGTCATGCGTGTTATCCTGGAACGGTCAAATCTCCTGAAGTCGCTCAACCACGTCCATCGTGTGGTCGAGCGGCGAAACACCATACCGATCCTGTCCAACGTGCTGCTCGGCGCCGAAGGCGCCAGCCTTGAAATGAAGGCAACCGATCTCGACCTCGAGGTGACCGAAGCGACGCCCGCCAAGGTGGAGCGCGGCGGGGCGACGACGGTCCCGGCACATCTGCTCTACGACATCGTGCGCAAGCTCGCCGATGGCGCCGAGGTGATGCTGAAGACGGACGAGGACGGCAACGCCATGACGGTGACGTCCGGCCGCTCGAGCTTCCGCCTTCAGTGCCTGCCGCAATCCGACTTCCCGGAGCTTTCGGCCGGATCCTTCTCGCATATCTTCCGTCTCGACTCGGTTGCCCTGAAAGGCCTGATCGAGAAGACCCAGTTCGCCATCTCCACCGAGGAGACACGCTATTACCTGAACGGCATCTACCTGCACACGCATGAGGTTGGCGGCAAGCTGAAGCTGCGCTCGGTGGCGACCGACGGCCACCGCCTGGCGCGCGCCGAGATCGACGCGCCGGCGGGTTCCGAGGGCATGCCGGGCATCATCATTCCGCGCAAGACGGTGAGCGAGCTGCAGAAGCTTGTCGACGATCCGGATGTTGCGGTGACCACCGAACTGTCGGACACCAAGATCC
>NZ_RZPL01000596.1:0-3651 GCF_004022805.1 Mesorhizobium sp. M7A.F.Ca.CA.002.04.1.1
CTTTCGGTGACGCTGCCGGGGCTCATATAGGGCGAAAACAGCCGCTCGATATCCTTCAAGCGATACCCCAGCTCTTCCTCGGCTTCCTTGCGGATGGCGGTCTCCGGATCGTTTTCGTCCAACAGACCGGCACAGGCCTCGATCAGCGGCTCGCGGTGGCCGGTGACGTAAGCGGGATAGCGGAACTGGCGCACCAGAAGCACGGTCGAACGCAAGGGGTCGTAAGGCAGGATCACCGCACCATCGCCGCGATCATAGGTCTGGCGGATTTGCGTCTCCCACTGACCGTCGCGCCGGCGGTAGTCGAGGACGGTCTTCTTCAGGATGGCCCAGTCGTCGGAGAGGATTTCCTCCGAACGGACGCGAATACGATCTTCCATCCCGGTCTCCATGCTAAAGCGCGTCGCACTTCATGCTCCTGTTTATGCCTGTCGTTCTCCCAAAACCGGAGCCACTTTTGGGAGACATGCCTGGCCGAGGCGTAGCCGCGAACCGGCATTTCGGCAATCCCGCCCGTGATTGGTCCAGAAGCCCTTTCACCGCCTCGTGTCTGGCGCAGGCGCCATCGGTCGCCTAAATAGCTGCGAACCCTCCCGGAGTTTCTCATGACAGCGTCGCTTTTCCAGTCGATCACTCTCGACGGCCTCACCTTCCCCAACCGCATCGCCGTCGCGCCGATGTGCCAGTATTCCGCCGAGGACGGCTCGGCCAGCGACTGGCATCTCCATCACTGGATGAACCTCGCAATGTCCGGCGCCGGCATGGTCACGGTCGAGATGACCGATGTCGAGCGGCGCGGGCGTATCACCCATGGCTGCCTCGGCCTTTACTCTGAAGACAATGAAGCGGCCGCCCGCCGCGCGCTGGACGCTGCACGACGCGTCGCCGCACCCGGCACGAAATTCGGCTCCCAACTGGCCCATGCCGGCCGCAAGGCTTCGAACCGCAAGCCGTGGGAGGGCGGCGGGCCACTGAAGCCAAACGAGGATCCCTGGCAGACCGTCTCCGCCTCGGCCATCCCCTACGACACCGGCTGGAACGTGCCGCACGCTCTGGAGGACGAGGAGATCCTACAGCTGATCGAGCGCTTCGCCGAGGCGGCAAGGCGAGCCGAACGCGCCGGCTTCGATTTCCTCGAACTGCACGCCGCGCATGGCTATTTGATCTTCCAGTTCCTGTCGCCCTTGTCCAACCAGCGCACGGACCGCTGGGGTGGCGCGCTGGAAAACCGCATGCGTTTTGCCGTCGAAATCACCAAGGCGGTGCGCAAGGCGGTGCCAAAGCTGATGCTCGGCGCAAGGCTGTCCGTGAAGGATTGGGTCGACGGCGGCTTCGACGTGGCGGACGCGATCGAAGTGGCCAAAGCGCTGAAGGACGAGGGCGTTGCCTATCTCTGCTGTTCGAGCGGCGGCAATTCGCCGTTGCAGAAATTGCCCACCGGCCCCGGCTATCAGGTGCATCTGGCGGAGGCGGTGCGCAAGGGCGCTGATATTCCGACCCGCGCCGTCGGCCTGATCGACGACCCCAAGCAGGCCGAAGCGATCGTCACCGAGGGCCGCGCCGACATGGTGGCGCTGGCGCGGGCCTTCCTGGCTGATCCGCGCTGGGGGTGGCGTGCGGCGGCGACATTCAGCGAGACAATCCACCCGGCGCCACAACTTGCCCGTTCGGTGACCACGATGCAGCATTGGATGAAGGCGGCGGGCTGAACGGTTCGCGCTCCCGACACGGCGCTGTAGAGCCTTCAAACAGCCTCTGAGACGTTTGGGCGCAGGCTGACGGCCATGGTTGCAACCAAATTGGCTGCTTTGCGTTGCGGCCATGATGGACAACAAACCTTTTGAAGTGCCGGTCGTCGTCGAACTTGGCCACGTCGGCAAATATCGCCACATCCGCAGCGCCCAGGAGGCCGCGGAGTGCCTGATGACGGTGTGGCCGCTCAATCGCGGCCCGCGCCATCGTGATGCCCTCGACACTTGCCTCAAAGTGCTGGAAGGTTATCGTTCGACAGCAGATGCGCGCCGGGCGCTGATTGAAGCCGCCAAGGAATCGGAAGTGCTGGTGCCCGACGACAGACTGCCCGACGACCGACTGCATTGAGCAGACGGACCTTTCAACCGGAGGTTTTTCATGGCGAAGCTGACTTACAAGATCGTCGAACATGACGGCGGCTGGGCCTACAAGGTCGGAGCGACCTTTTCCGAGACGTTTCCGACGCATCAGGACGCGTTGCGCGCCGCCGAAATCGCCTCGGCCGAGCAGCAGGTCGCCGGAGCGACGGACGGCATCCAGTATGAGGACGCCGAGGGAAAATGGCATGAGGAACTGGCCGACGGCCGCGACCGGCCGCAGACAGAAGTCTCGGACTGATTCGGTATCGCGGTTGATGTGGAGCGGTTCGACGGAGCGCCGACCGCAGCGCCGTCCGGAGAGAGGACGCGCCAGCGGCCAGCGGCTGTCCTTGCGGACTAGCCCTCGAACATGGATTTCTGGAAAATCGGCGTGCGCTTTTCGGAAATCACGTTCTGGCTATTTGCCGCAATACTGATCGTTGACGTTTTGCCCTGCGTTAGCGTCCGGGCCTGGTGTGTTGTGGGCACATGGGCCAATAGCGCCGGTGTTGCCTTGGGTGTTCAACCCGGAGCCGTCACTGATGCTTCCCGTGGTGTAGGGGTCGACAGTTGTCTGGTCGTTGTTACCGAACAGCCACCAGTCATGATTGTTTGAGTACCTGTCGTCCAGTGACTGCGCCATCGCCGATGTGGCGAGACCGATCGTCAGGACGGATGCTGCGAGAAGTTTTGTAACCATTGAATCACTCCGTATCTTAGCCGCCTTGGTGCGACACTCATAAAACCCGGTAGTCAGCCGAATGGTTCCTTGAAATTGTCGTGAAGCTGAGGTGAGGCCCCGATCAGCCCGGCCGGCGATGCGCTCGATGGATGCGGCGGTTCGCTCCTGGGCCATGAATTCCGGCAAGTGCCCCTTGCCATAGCACCCGTCGATGCGGCCGAGATCTTGCTCGACCGCCACGTCATCGCAGAACATGGTGTGGAAACGAGTTGGCTTCGACCGAGCCATCCACCTCCGGCGGTCATGTAGTCGGGCAGGAAAGCCGGCGCCGCGGAGATGACATTGCGGCCACCGCTGCGCCGCGCTATCTCAGACCACTCGCCTTCCCGGGCCACTCGCTTGCCGGAGCTTCCCATGCCTGAAATCGTGACCGCCGCCATGCTCGTCATCGGCGATGAGATTCTGTCCGGCCGCACCAAGGACAAGAACATCGGCCATCTCGCCGACATCATGACGGCGATCGGCATCGACCTGAAGGAAGTGCGCATCGTCCCGGACGAGGAAGACGAGATCATCGCGGCGGTGAACGCCGTGCGCGCGCGCTACACTTATGTGTTCACCACGGGCGGCATCGGGCCGACGCATGACGACATCACGGCCGATTCCATCTCCAAGGCCTTTGGCGTACCTTGCGAATACGATGCCCGGGCCTATGCGATGCTGGAAGCAAGCTATGCCGCGCGCGGCATCGAATATACCGAGGCCCGCAAGCGCATGGCACGGATGCCGCGCGGCGCCGATCTCATCGACAATCCGGTGTCGGTCGCGCCTGGCTTCCGCATCGGCAACGTCCACGTC
>NZ_RZPL01000597.1:0-3639 GCF_004022805.1 Mesorhizobium sp. M7A.F.Ca.CA.002.04.1.1
GCCTTTGCCGGCGGCGTGCAGCGCGGTTGAAAGGCCCGAAAAGCCGCCGCCGACAATGGCCAGGTCGACATCGAGCTTACCCTGCAGCGCCGGCCGTTTGCGGCGGTCGCGGCTGACGGCAAGCCAGAGTGAAGCGCCATGCGCTTCCTGCCGAACCGCGGCATTCATGACGGGGAAACGCTTTTGGCCGTAGTCACCTTCGTCCGCTTGCCGAGCCAAGGCCGCCGTGGCCTGTCGCCGAACAGCCCGTTCGGCCGGACCAGCAGGATAACGCAGAGCATGACGCCGATGGCGGCGATCTGCAGCGCGGCGGCACGAGCCTGCTGTTCCGGCGGGAACAGGATGCTGGTCAGCGTGCCCGACCCAGCCCATATCGCCCAGACCAGGATGCTGCCGATGACGGCGCCGAGATTGCTGCCCGAGCCGCCCACGATCAGCATCACCCAGACCTGGAAGGTCAGGATCGGCAAATAATTGTCCGGCGCGATGAAGCCGGTGAAATGCGCCTGCAATGCGCCGGCCAGTGCCATGATGGCGCCGCCCACGGCGAAGGCCTGGACGCGATAGAAACGCGCGCTCTTGCCAAGCGAGATCGCCGCCCGCTCATCCTCGCGTAGCGCCTTCAGCACGCGGCCCCACGGGCTGCGCGACAGATGTTCCAAAGCGAGATAGGCGACCAGAGTCACCGCCGCGACCACGGCAAGGTTCGACAGGTTGAACAGCAGCGGCGTCTCGGCAAGGCTGCCGAAGGGGCGCGGGATGAAGCCGATGCCGAACGGGCCGCCGGTCAGTTTCTGCGCGTTGAGCGCGACCAGTTGCACGACGACGGCGACGCCGAAGGTGGTGATCGCCAGATAGTCGGACCTGAGCCGCAGCGTCGCCATGCCAGTTAACGCCGCGGCAATGCCGCCGACGACCATGGCGCCCGCCCAGCCGACAACGATCGGCAGGCCAAGGCCACCCAGCCGCGCGGCGTCGTCGGGAGTGGTCAGCAATGCCGAGGTGTAGGCGCCGATGGCGACGAAGCCGGCAAGGCCGACATTGAACAGGCCGGTCAGGCCCCACTGCAAATTGAGCCCCAGCGTGACCAGCGAAAAGATCAGCGCGGTGGTCAGGAAGAAGGCGCCGTAGCCGATCAGATCCATCAGCGTTCCCTCACACCAAACAGGCCGATCGGCCGCACGAACAGCACCGCCATCAGGATGATGAAGGAGACGGCGGCGCGCCATTCGGCGCCGATCAGCTGCACGGCACCGGCCTCGGCGAGCCCGATGATCAGGCCGCCGAGCACGGCGCCGGGGATGCTGCCGATGCCGCCGAGAATGGCGGCGGCAAACATCGGCAATAGCATGTCGAAGCCCATGAACGGGCGGATCTGCACCAGGATGCCGATCATCACGCCGGCCACGCAGGCCAGCGCCCCGCCGATGACCCAGGTGACGCGCACCACGCTGGCGACGTCGATGCCGACGATGCGGGCCAGTGCCGAGTTCTGGCTCAGGGCCTGCATCGAGCGGCCGGTCTGCGTGCGCGTCATCAACAGATGCACGGCGAGCACCAGCACCGCGGTCAGCAGCAAAAGCGCGATCTGGTCTGATGTGATGCGGATGCCGAAGCCGACCGGCATGGCGATCTGGATCGCCCGGCTGAAATAGGTCGGCCGCGAGGTGAAGGTGAATTCGAGCAGGCTTCTCAGCGCCATCGAGGCACCGAAGCTCGCCATCACCACGATGATCGCCTGGCCTTGCGAGCGCAGCCGCGAAAACAGCACCTTGTCGAGCAGCAGCGCCAGCAAAGCGGTGAACGCCATGCCGACGACCAGCGCGACAATCAGCGGCCAGCCGAAGGACAGCGGTGCGATCGGTGCCACCTTGCCGACTGTCGCGCCGATGGCGCTGACGACGGCCAGCGTCGCATAGGTGCCCCAGGCCATGAAGTCGCCATGGGCAAAGTTCGAGAAGCGCAGGATCGAATAGGTAAGCGTCACGCCGATGGCGCCCAGGCCGATCATCGAACCCGTCAGCAATCCGTCGACGACAAATTGCAAGCTCATGCCCCACCTCCTGTGCCGGACTTGCGGGGGCGCTGGCCGAGATAGAGTTCGGCGACCACCGGATCGTTCCACAGCTCGGAGGCAATGCCCTCGTGCCGGTCTTTGCCTTCGACCAGCACATAGGCGCGGTCGCCGATGGCGAGCGCTGCCTTGGCATTCTGTTCGACGAGCAGGATGGTGACGCCGGACTTGCGGATGTTTGCCAGCATCTCGAACACCATCGAGACGAATTTCGGCGACAGGCCGGCCGACGGCTCGTCTAGCACCAGCACCTTGGGGTGGACGATCAGCGCCCGCGCAACGGCGAGCATCTGCCGTTGTCCGCCCGAGAGGTTGCCGGCGGCGGTGCGGCGCTGGCGGACGAGATCGGGGAAGGCGGCATACATCTCCTCGGTGCGCGCAGGAATCTCGCGCCGCTCAAGGATGCCGCAAGCAACTCTGAGATTGTCCTCGACCGACATCAGTGGGAAGATGTTTTCGGTCTGCGGCACGAAGGCCAGCCCGAGGCGCACCATGGTGTGGGCCGGCGCGGCAGTGATGTCCTTCCCGTCCAGAAATACTGTGCCGCCGGTGATCGGGACGAGGCCGGCGATGGCCTTGATGAAGCTAGACTTGCCGGCGCCGTTGGGGCCGAGCACCACGACGATCTCGCCCTTGGCGACGGTGATCGAGGCGCCGCGCACGATCGGCACGCCGGGCTCGTAGCCGGCTTCGAGGTCGCGGACATCGAGAACGATCTCGCTCATGCTGCGCCTCCGAGATAGGCCTCGATGGCGCGCGGGTCGCGAGCGACCTCTTCGGCCGTGCCTTCGCTGAGCAACTGGCCGCTCGCCATGACGAGGACGCGATGGCAGAGCCGCGTCACCATGTCGATATTATGCTCGATCAGCAGGAAGGTGATACCGCGCGCATTGATGTCGCGGATGCGGTCGATGATGACTTCGAGCAGCGTCGCGTTGACGCCGGCCGCCGGTTCGTCGAGCAAGATGATCGCCGGATCGGCCATCATCACGCGGGCGAGTTCGAGCAGCTTGCGCTGACCGCCGGAAAGCACGCGCGCCGGCTCATGCGCGAGATGGGCGAGGGCGACCAGTTCCAGCAGTTCAAGCGCCTTTGTCCTGGCGGCCCTTTCCTGCGCGGCGACGCGCCATGGCGTGACGAAATTGGCAAGCAGCTTTTCGCCGGCCTGACCCTGCGCCGCCAGCATGATGTTTTCGATCAGCGTCAGGTTGGGCAGCGGGCGCGGGATCTGAAACGTGCGGCCAAGGCCACGGCCGATACGCAGATGTGCGGCTTCGCCCGAGACGCTCGTGCCGTTGAGAAGGATTTCGCCGCTGGTCGGCAATATGCTGCCGGCAAGCAGGTCGAACATCGTCGTCTTGCCGGCGCCGTTGGGGCCGATGAGGCCGAGGATTTCGCCCGCTTTGACGTTAAACGAGACGTCGTTGACCGCGACAAGGCCGCCGAACCGCCTGACGACATTCCTTGCCGTCAGAACCGGCGCGCGGATTTCCCCTTGCCGTTTGGTTGCCTCGCTCATCAAACCCTCTGGCCGAAGACGATCGCTGCCGCCTCCTGATTATGAT
>NZ_RZPL01000598.1:0-3631 GCF_004022805.1 Mesorhizobium sp. M7A.F.Ca.CA.002.04.1.1
GTCCTGCGCGTCGGCCAGCACGTCCATCAGGTGACTGATCGGCGCGCCCTGATAGCCGCCGACATAGCCGACGCCGCATTGCAGCAGCGCCTTGGTGATGGCGAGAATGCCTTCGCCGGCAAACTCCTCGCCGGCACCGAGCCTGAGTTTTTCGACTTCCCTGGCAAAAGACCGTTCGGCCATTCTTTTTCTCCCTTCCGTTACCGCCAGCGCTGGCGGCGCGTAGGTCTAGATGTCGTGCTTGCGAATGTTCTTCAGCATCTTCAAAAGCGTGGCGATGAGCGCGGAATATTCGGCATCGTCGATGTCGTCGAACATCGCTTCGAACGCGTCGTGCATGGCCGGCCAGGCGCGGGTGAACTCGGCGCGGCCCTCGTCGGTCAGGAACACATGGCGGATTCGGCTGTCGGTGACACCCTGCTCGCGTCGCACCAGACCCTGGCCCTCCAGCGTATCGAGGGTCCGGCTCAAGGTCGATTGCTCGATGACCGTATAGACCGAGAGGTCGTTGACGGTGATACCGTCGGTGACCGACAGCACGGCGAGCGTGCGGACCTGCGGGATGGTCAGGCCCTGCTTGCGGAAATCGTCGCGCAAGGTGGCGTTGTAGCGGCCCATGATGCGGTTCATCAGATAGGGCGCGAATTGCTGCAGCCCGATCTGCCCCAGGGTCGAAATGCGCTGGCGCTTTTCCGCGACCTTCTCTTCCATCACAGCCTCCCCGCCAGGAGAAAGCCGGAACCGCCGCCGAGACCCGCACCCGGGTGGGTCGAGGCGCCGATATGGTAGAGACCCTTGATGCCGGTCTGATGGTTGCGGCTGGTCTTGAACGGCCGCCACAGGAAAGACTGGTCGATGGTCGAGGAACCGCCATAGGGGTCACCGCCGACCAGGTTGATGTTCATCGCCTCCAGATCGGCCGGCGAATAGGCGCGGCGCGCGATGACGCTGTCCTTGAAGCCTTCGATATGGCTGGCGAGGATCGCCTCAATGCGGTCGGCATAGGCTTCGCGCAGCACATCGGTCCATTGCCCGTCTGCCGGCGCCTGCAGCTTGCCGGCCGCGTCGCCCTTGATGTGGCGAGGCGCCTCTGGCAGTTGCAGCCACAGGATCGCCTTGCCCTCCGGGCAGCGCGACGGGTCGAGCGCGTGCGGCTGGCCGACGCAGATGGTCGGCACCTCCGGCAGCATGCCGCGCGCCGCCTCGTTGCAAGCTTTCGAGACGCCATCCAGGCCGGGCGTGAGGTGCAGCAACGCCACCTTATCCAAGCCTTCGCCCGGCCATGCGGGCGGTTTGTCCAAGGCGTAGTGGATCTGGAAATTGCCTTTGCCGTAGCGGTACTTTTGCGTCGCCTCGACATCGGCTTTGGGTGCATCCGTGCCAAGCAGCCTGCCATAGAGCTGCGTTGGCGTAACCGAGCAGATGACGCTCTTGTCGGCATTGATTGTCTCGCCCGAGGCCAGCCGCACGGCGGTTGCCCGGCCATTGTTTTGAACGATCGAAGCGACATCGGCGCCGGTGCGGATATCGCCGCCGCGTTCCCGAATCAAAGCCTCGAAGGCCGCCAGCAGGTTTTTTGCCCCACCCTTGACGATCGGTGCTCCGGCCGCCTCAAGTGCGAAGGCGATCACCTTGGCGATCTGGCCGGAGAAGGCGTCCTCGGGTCCAAGCCCGGCATGCAGTACCCAGGGTGCCCACAGCGCGCGGATGGTTTCGGACCGGTAGGTGTTTTCGAGCCAGCCGCGCGCCGGCACCAGAGCTTCGCCGAGGAAGGCGGCAAGGCCGCGCGGGCCACGCCGCCAGCCATCACCGGCAAGCAGCTTCGCTGTCGGGTAGGACCACAGGCTGCCGCCGAGCAAGCCGAACAGCAGGCCGGCATTGCGTTCGATGCCGCCGACATCATCCGCGTGCCGGTCACCGTCGCCTGCCGCGATTGCGTTGAGGGCGGCGATGTTGGCGGCACGGTCGGTGCTGAGCACGGCATGGCTGCCATCCGGCCGCAGCACGCCCGTCGGCGTGCCCGTGTGGCAGAACTCCAGCCCGTGGCGCGCGAGATCGGCGCCCAGTGCCGCAAAGGCCGGCGAGGTGATGAACAGCACGAAGGTCGTCGCCATCACATCATGGATGAAGCCGGGTGCGGTGATCTCCTCGGTGCGCAAGCAACCGCCAATGCGGTCGTTGCGCTCCAGGACGAGCACACGCGCCCCTTTGCCGCCGAGCATCGCCGCGCAGACCAGCGCGTTGATGCCGCTGCCGACGATGATGTGATCGGGGGCGGTCATTGGCGGTTGCTCTTTGCTTGCGGGCAGTGGAGTTCAATCGCGTGGAATTGCGCTCTACGGCGCCCCCCTCTGGCCTGCCGGCCATCTCCCCCTCTTGGGGGGAGATTGGCAGCTTCGGCGCCCCACTCAATCCTGCAACGTCGCAGATTGGCGAAAACCATTGTGAAGGCCAATCTCCCCCCTTGAGGGGGAGATGTCCGGCAGGACAGAGGGGGGCGCCGTAGGGCGCTAGCGCTACAAGCCTGCCACCCTCTACCTGCCATCAACCCGGTTTCGCCTTCTCGCATGATCTTCTCCCGAAGACCCACCTCGCTTTATTGCTTCGACACCAGCGCCAGCGCGCGAATCGGGCTGCCGGTGCCGTGCTCGATCTTGAGCGGCGCCGCGATCAGGATGGCGCCCTTCGGCGGCAGCTGGTCGAGGTTGCAAAGGCTGGCGAGACCGTAGCGGTTGGCCTTGTGCATCAGCGTGTGCGCCGGGAATGGCGGCTCCATGCCACCGGCCTTGCCGGCATCGGTGCCGATCGTCTCCGAGCCCCAGCCCTTGATGTCCTTACTGATCAGGAACTGGATGGCTTCGGCCGTCGGGCCGGGCGTGTGCGGACCGGTCTCGTTGGCGTTGAGGAACTCGGCTTCCGAGCCGTTGCGCTTGTACCAGTCGGTGCGCATCACCACCCATTCGCCGGCATTGATCGCACCGTGCTTGGCTTCCCAGGCCTTGATGTGGTCGACGGTGAGCAGGAAATCGGGGTCGGCGGCGGCTTCCTTCGAACAGTCGATGACATTGACCGGGCCGACGAAATTCTGCGCCGGAATGGTGTCGGTGGCGCCGTCCGGATAATCCTTGCCGCTGATCCAGTGCTGCGGCGCGTCGAAATGCGTGCCCGAATGTTCGCCGAGCTTCAGCCAGTTCCAGGCCCACCACGGACCGTTCTTGTCGTAACGGGAGATGTTGTGGATCTCGACCTTCGGCGTGTCGACGGCGAGTTCCGGCGGCAGCTTGATCAACGGCGTGTCCGGCCCGAGCGGCGCCGACAGGTCGACCACCTTGATGGCGCCTGAAAGAAGCTGGCCGGCGACTTCGCCGAGGAGTTTTTGCGTGTCCATGGTTTGAAGTTCCCTCTTTCGTGTGATGATCAAGGCTCGTCTCGGCCCTTAATATCCTACTAGACGAAAACATATGCATCTGCAATTATCTTTAAGCATAAAGGAAATGGGGACGGGGCGTGAGCGAGTTCGACGCCATCTTTGTCGGGGCGGGCCACAACAGTCTGGCATGCGCTGCGCATTTGGCGCTCAAAGGCTGGAAAACAGGGGTTTTCGAGCGCGGCGCATGCCAGACTGTTGTGG
>NZ_RZPL01000599.1:0-3621 GCF_004022805.1 Mesorhizobium sp. M7A.F.Ca.CA.002.04.1.1
CAACTATGCCTCGAAGACCTACACCGACAGCACCGTGAAGGGCTATCCGAGCAGCCCCGAGGAGCAGGCCGATCTTGCCAATGGTCGTCTCGACGCCATCGAGGACGATATCGTCGTGCTGCAGCAGTTTCTGGACTCGCCTGACGGCGCCTGCTGCAAGATCCTCGGCCAACCTTCGCCGCAGCCGGTCGAGATTTTCGGGCCTGGTGCCGGCATTGCCGTACGCAAGGGCGAAACCGACCTGGTCAACAAGCTCAATTCGGCCATCGCCGCCATTCGCGCCAATGGAAAATACAAGGAAATCAACGACAAGTATTTCAAGTTCGACGTCTACGGCGCCGAGTCCTGATAAGCCAGGTCAAGACGGCGGGGAATTTCCCCGCCGTCTTTCTATTCGTCTTGGGAATGCCGTGAGGATAAGACCGGTCGATGCCAGCCCAGAGCATATGGACACTTCTCAGTTGGGGACCTGAAGGCTGGCTTGACGATATTGCCTATGGCGCACTGATCACCATTGCGTTGGCGCTTGCCACGCTGCCCATCGGATTGACGATCGGCTTTTTCATTGCACTCGCCAAGCAGTCCGAAGAACCGTCGCTGCGCCTTGCCGCCAACATCTACACCACCGTCTTTCGCGGCCTGCCAGAACTGGTGACGCTCTTCCTGTTCTTTTTTGGCATGCCGATCCTGCTGCAGCATCTCGTCAGGTATTTCCGGCCTGACGTCACCATCGACGTCAACAGCTTTGTCGCCGGCATGATCGTGCTTGCACTGATCTTCTCCTCCTATGCCAGTGAGGTTTTCCTTTCCGCCTTCCGCGCCATTCCCAAAGGCCAGTATGAGGGCGGCTATGCCATCGGTCTTTCGAACTGGCTGACCATGCGCAAGGTGATCGTGCCGCAACTGCTGCGCATCGCGTTTCCTGGACTGGAGAACTGCTGGCTCAGCCTGCTCAAGGACACGTCGCTGGTGTCGGTCGTCGGCCTGGCCGAGACGCTGCGCAATGCCAGCATTGCGGCCCGCGTCACCAAGCACGCTTTCCTGTTCTTCGGCGTCGCCTCGCTGGTCTTTCTTGGCCTGGCCGTCCTGTCGTCCTTCGCCACCAATGCGATCCTGCGCTCGCTTGGCCGGCGGGAGGCGCAGCGATGAGCGCCACGGCCACCATGGTCGAACGTCCGCCGCCACGGGCGCGCGGCTGGCCGCGCAGGCGTATCGCCGGTTACGCGCTGGTGGGCCTATGGATTTTGTTCGGAATCGGCATCGTCAGCTATCTCTTCCTTGCCTGGAATCCTGATTTCTTTGCCAAATATGCGCCGGCTTATCTGAGCGGGCTTGGGGTCACGCTGGCGCTGGTTTCCATATCGATGGTACTCGGCGCGATCCTGTCGGTGCCCGTCGCTTACGGGCGCATGTCCAGCAACCGGATCCTGTCCGGCCTCGCCTATTGCTACGTCTATTTCTTCCGCGGCACGCCGCTGCTGGTCCAGACCTATCTGGTCTACTACGGATTGGGCTCGTTCCGCGTCGAACTCCAGTCGGTCGGCCTCTGGGATTTTTTCAAGGACGCGTTCAATTGCGGCGTCTTTGCCTTTGCGCTCAACACGGCCGCCTACCAGGCGGAGATTCTGCGCGGCGCCATAGAGAGCGTGCCAAGAGGGCAATGGGAAGGGGCGGCCTCGCTTGGCCTGCATAAGCTGCAGACGTTGCGCAAGATCATCCTGCCGCAAGCCTTGATCGTCGCCTTGCGGCCCTATGGCAACGAACTGATCCTGATGGTCAAGGCGTCCGCCATCGTCGCCATCATCACGGTCTACGATCTGATGGGCAATGCCAAGCTCGCCTTCGCCAACTCGTTCGACATCCAGGCCTATATCTGGGTCGCCCTCGTCTATCTGGTGATGGTCGAGATATTGCGGCATGGCGTCGAATGGATCGAGCGCCGGATCACCGTTCACCTGAAACGCTGACGATTTTCGATTCGGCTGCACCAGTCGATCAGGCTATACGCGTCTTGACGAATTGAGCGCAGAGCCTAGAGCTTTCGCAGCAAATTCCGTTTCCATTCTGAAGGGCAAGCTCATGGCATCTGTGGCATTTCTCGGTCTTGGCGTGATGGGCTATCCGATGGCCGGACACTTGAAGAACAAGGGCGGCCATGACGTCACCGTCTACAACCGCACCAAGGCCAAGGCCGAGCAATGGGTTGGCCAGCATGGCGGTAGCCTGGCGGCGACCCCTGCGCAGGCCGCCGAGGGCAAGGATTTTGTGTTCTCCTGTGTCGGCAATGACGACGATCTGCGTTCGGTGACGACCGGTCCGGAAGGCGCCTTCAAATCGATGAAGAAGGGTTCGGTCTTCATCGACAACACCACCGCCTCGGCCGAGGTCGCTCGCGAGCTGGCGGCGGCGGCGCTAGCCGGCGGGTTTTCGTTTCTCGATGCGCCGGTCTCGGGCGGCCAGGCCGGCGCCGAGAACGGCGTGCTGACCGTGATGGTCGGCGGCGAGCAGGACGCTTTCGACAAAGCGAAGCCTGTCATCGACGCTTTTGCCCGCATGGTCGGCTTGATGGGGTCGGCCGGTGCCGGCCAGCTCACCAAAATGATCAACCAGATCACCATAGCCGGTCTCGTCCAGGGCTTGGCCGAAGGCATCCATTTCGGCAAGAAGGCCGGGCTCGACATCGAGAAGGTGATCGAGGTGATTTCCAAGGGCGCCGCGGGCTCCTGGCAGATGGAGAACCGCCACAAGACGATGAACGCCGGCAAATATGATTTCGGCTTCGCCGTCGACTGGATGCGCAAGGATCTCGGCATCTGCCTGGCCGAGGCCGACCGCAATGGCGCCAGACTGCCGGTCACCGCACTCGTCGACCAGTTCTACAAGGATGTGCAGGCGATGGGCGGCAAGCGCTGGGACACGTCCTCGCTGCTCGCCCGTCTCGAAAAATAGGTCTCTGCCGTGGCAGAGCTCTCGCCTCAATCCAGTGCCGCGGAAATCGTCGCCCATCTTCGCGCCATCGGATCCGAGCAGAACCGCCTCGGCATGTTGCGCTACGGCATCAAGATCGACCGTGCACTTGGCATCTCGCACGGCATGCAGCGGCAGATCGCGCGGACGATCAAACGCAACCACGAGCGCGCCTTCGAGCTATGGGACAGCGGCATCATGGAGGCGCAGTTCATTGCCTCCGTCACGGCTGACCCGAAACGGTTTTCTGCTGGAGATGCAAGACGATGGGCGGCGAGTTTCGACTCCTGGGACATCGTCGACGGCGTCTCGGATCTCTTTGTCGATACGGACGCCTGGAAAGAACTGATCGCCGAGTTTGCGGCCGACGAGCGGGAGTTCGTTCGGCGCACGGCCTTCGCCATGATGGCCTGGTCTGTCGTCCACCGGAAGCAGGAGCCAGGGGCGACCTTCCTCTCCTTCCTGCCGATCATCGAAACGCACGCGAACGACAGCCGCAATTTCGTGAAGAAAGCCGTGAACTGGGCGCTTCGGTCGATCGGTAAGCGATCGATGAACATGCACGGTGCCGCCCTGGCTGTCGCCGAACGACTGGCGCAGTCGGCAGACAAGACGGCGCGCTGGATCGGCAAGGACGCCGTAAGGGAGCTGACC
>NZ_RZPL01000059.1:0-14160 GCF_004022805.1 Mesorhizobium sp. M7A.F.Ca.CA.002.04.1.1
ATGTGAAGTATGGCGTTGTCGAGCGGGTGGTTGCCGACTTTCAGGCCATGAAGCGGGATGGAACGGTTTTTGCGGGCCAGAAGATCGCCGACCTCATCACCGTCAACGGTGCGCGCGTTGTCGCGGACGACGGCACCTGGGGACTGGTGCGCGCCTCGTCGAACAAGCCGGAACTGGTCGTGGTCGTCGAAAGCCCGGTGTCGTCGCAGCGTCGACGGGAGATGTTCGAGGCTGTCGACACCGTGCTGCGCCGCAGCCCCGAGGTGGGCGCCTACAACCAGACCTTTTGAATGGTGGTTGAATGACCGAGCGGATTGTCAGTTTTGTCATGAGCGGCGGGGTCGGCTCGCGGTTGTGGCCGCTGTCGCGCGAGGACAATCCCAAGCAGTTCCACGATCTGTCCGGCGACGGCTCGATGCTGGCCAAGACCTTGCGCCGGCTGACGGCCCGGCCGGAAGGCGAAACGCCGATCTTCCTGATTGCCGCGGAGCGCCATGCCGACCGCGTTCACGCCGATCTTGCCGGCCTCGACCTCGCCGGCGGCGGGCCGCTGTTCGAGCCGACCGGGCGCAACACAGCCGCCGCCGTCGCACTGGCGACGCTGCGCACACTGTCCGAGTTCGGCGACAGCCTGGTGCTGGTGGTGCCGTCGGACCATGAGATATCGACCCCGCGCCAGTTCTGGCAGAGCGTCGAAGCCGGCACCGAGGCAGCGCGTAGCGGCCGGCTGGTGGTGTTCGGCATCAGGCCGACACAGCCCGAGACCGGCTACGGCTATATCGAGGTTGCGGCCGAAAGCGGCGGCATCTTCGACGTGTCGCGCTTCGTCGAAAAGCCGGATCTTGCGACTGCGCAAAGCTATCTCAAGGCCGGAAATTTCTACTGGAACACCGGTATCTTCCTTTTTCGCGCCAGCGCCATGCGTGATGCCTTCATAGCGTTCCAGCCGGATATCTGGCAGGCCACCGAAGCAGCGTACAAGGCAGCGACATCGGATTTGTCCGGCCTTTACATGCCGCTAGAACTCTACGCCGCCATTCCGTCGAACTCGATCGACTACGCCATCATGGAGCGGGCAAAAGACATCGCGATGGTGCCGGCCGGCTTCCGCTGGAACGATCTCGGCTCATGGCAGTCGCTGCTCGATGTCGGCCCCGCCGACGACCGGGGCAATGTCATCATCGGCGACGTCGTCGCCATCGATTGCGAGAATTCCTACATTCGCAGTGACGGCCGCCTGCTGTCGGCGATCGGCATGAAGGACATCGCCATCGTTTCGACATCGGATGCCACCTTCGTCGCTCCGGTCAGCCACAGCCAACACGTCAAGAAGATCGTCGAGCAGCTCGAAAAATCGGGTCGCCTGGAAACCAGGTTCACGCCGGCGCATGACCGCGTCATCGAAAGCGGCGCCTGGCGGCGGCGCGTGCATCACTGGCTGTTTCAGGAGACCTTGCCGCTGTGGTCGACATCGGGCGTCGACGAACGCCATGGCGGCTTTCACGAAGCGCTTGGCCTGGACGCTTCGCCGTTGATGAAGCCCAAGCGCATGCGCACCACGGCGAGGCAGGTCTATGCCTTCGCCGTTGCCCGGGCGCGCGGCTGGGACGGTCCGGCCGACCGGCTGATCAGCCACGGCATCGCCTTCATGGCCGGCAAGGGCCGCACCGACAAGGGCGGCTGGGTTCGGACGCTGAATGTTGACGGTTCGGTTGCCGACGCCACCGAGGATGCCTACGATCATTCCTGCGTGCTCCTGGCACTGGCGCATGCGCATATGTCTGGCAATCCCGACGCCTTGCGCCTCGGCGAGGAAACCTTCGCCTTTCTCGATGCGCATCTCGAAGACAGCCGCATGACCGGCTTCCTTGAGACATCGGATGGCAAAGGCGAGCGCCGCTCCAACCCGCATATGCACCTGCTTGAGGCCTTCCTCGCCTGGCACCAGGCGACCGGCGAGCGCGCCCATCTGCGCCGCGCAGCGCGCATCATCGACCTCTTCCGCAGTCATTTCTTCGATCCGGAAAGCTGGACGCTTGGCGAGTATTTCGATGCCGAATGGAAACCATCCGCCGGCGAGAAAGGCTCGTGGACCGAGCCTGGCCACCATTTCGAATGGGCCTCTTTGTTGGTCGATTTCGCCGGGCGCAGCGGCCAGGCCGAGTTGAGCGGCTTTGCCAGGAAACTCTACGCCTCGGCCATCGCCAATGGCCTCAACCGCGCCACCGGGCTTGCCTATGGCGCCGTCTCGCGGCAGGGCCTGCCGCTCGACCTGATATCGCGCAGCTGGCCGCAGGCCGAAGCCGTGAAGGCGGCGATCGCACTGGATGGCTCGGGCGGCCCCGATCTGAAGCCCGAGATCGAAGCGCGCGTCGGCCGGCTGTTCCGCTGGCACATCGACCCGGCGCCGCTCGGCCTGTGGATCGACCGCATCGACGAGCGCGGCCGCTCACTGGCATCGGACGTTCCGGCCAGCATCTTCTATCATCTGGTCTGCGCGCTGACCCAGTATCTGGACAGCACGGCCGACCTGAAGGCGTAAGGGCAGCCTCAGTACGGGCTCGCCACATCCCCGGTCTCGACATAGATCGACTTCAGCTGCGAATAGAGCGCCAGTGCGGCCAGTGAATTCTCACGCCCGATGCCTGACTGTTTGAAGCCGCCGAACGGGATTTCCACCGGCGTCAGATTATACGCGTTGATCCAGCAGGTGCCGGCCTGCAGTTCGGCGATGACGCGGTGGGCGCGCGGCAGGTCGCGCGTGAAGACGCCGGCAGCGAGGCCGAATTCGGTGTCGTTGGCGCGGTCGATCACCTCGTCCTCGCCGTCGAATTTCAACACGCTCATCACTGGTCCGAAAATTTCTTCACGGGCGATGCGCATGCCATCGGTCACGCCGGTGAACACCGTCGGCTCGACGAAGAAGCCGCCCTGAAAGCCCTGCAGCGAAGGCACATTGCCGCCGCAAGCAAGCGTCGCTCCATCCTGCTTGCCGATCTCGATATAGCCGGCCACCTTGTCGTGCTGCGCCTTGGAGACCAGCGGTCCCATCTGGGTTTCGGGATCGAGCGGGTCGCCGATGCGGATTTTCTTGGTCCGCTCTATCAGACGGTCGACAAAGCGGTCGTGGATGCCGCTCTGCACGAAGACGCGCGTGCCGTTGGAGCAGATCTGTCCGGTCGAATAGAAATTGCCGAGCATGGCGCCGCCAATGGCGTTCTCGATGTCGGCATCGTCGAACACGATCAGCGGCGACTTGCCCCCGAGTTCCATCGTCGCGTGCTTCATCTTCGAGCCGGCAAGCGACAGCACCTTGCGGCCGGTCGGCACCGAACCGGTCACCGAGACCTTGGCGACGACATCGTGGCCGACAAGCCCGGCGCCGACATCGCCATAGCCCTGCACAACGTTGAACAAGCCGTCGGGTAGCCCCGCTTCGCTGTAGATCTCGGCCAGTGCCAGCGCCGACAGCGGCGTGTTTTCCGACGGCTTGAACACCATGGCATTGCCCATGGCGAGCGCCGGTGCCGATTTCCAGCCGGCGATCTGGATCGGGTAGTTCCATGCGCCGATGCCGACACAGACGCCGAGCGCTTCGCGCCTTGTGTAGGCGAAGGGTCCGCCGAGATCGACCGACTCGCCGTTGTAGGCGGCAACGGCACCGCCGAAATATTCAAGGCAGTCCGCAGCCGAGGGCGCATCCGCCACCAACGTTTCCTGGATCGCCTTGCCGGTGTCCAGCGTCTCGATGCGAGCGAGGTCGGCGTTGCGGGCGCGTAATATGTCGGCGGCGCGGCGCAGGATGCGCCCGCGCTCGACCGGCTTCAGCCGCGCCCAGGCGGGCTGCGCCGCCCGCGCGGCCTCGACGGCGAGTTCCAGCACGTTCGGCGTTGCCGAACGCAGCATGGCGATGGTCTCGCCGGTTGCCGGATAGATGACCGGCAGCGGGGCGCCGCCTTCGTCCTCGATGTAGCGTCCGTTGACATAGTGCGATGCCGTGGGCTGAGCGCGCATGGAAGTCTCCAGATTGTCTTTCGCGGCATGCGGATCGTGCAGTCACACGATCATGCTCTATCTGTCCGACGCCTGCCAGCGCGGATTGATCCATGGTTCCTGGTTGGACGGCGCCAGCGGCGTGCGGCCAAGGATGTGATCGGATGCCTTCTCGCCGGTCATGATCGACGGCGCATTGAGATTGCCGTTGGTGACGCGCGGGAAGATCGAGGAATCGGCGACCCGCAATCCTTCGACGCCGATGACCCGGCACTCCGGATCGACGACGCTCATCACGTCGTCGGCGCGGCCCATCTTGCAGGTGCCGCAAGGATGGTAGGCGCTCTCCGCGTGATCCCGGATGAAGATGTCGAGATCGTCGTCCGACTGCACGTGGCTGCCCGGCGATATCTCCTTGCCTCGATAGGGATCGAACGCCGACTGGCCGAAGATCTCGCGGGTCAGCCGGATGCAGTGGCGGAACTCCGCCCAGTCGTCTGGATGCGACATGTAGTTGAAGTGGATCATCGGTTTCGATTTCGGGTCCGGCGAGCGCAGCGTCACCGACCCCCGCGACTTCGAGCGCATCGGTCCGACATGCGCCTGGAAGCCGTGCGACTTGGCCGCCGCCTTGCCGTCATAGCGGACTGCCGCGGGGATGAAATGGTACTGGATGTCGGGGTAGTCGACGCCGGCACGCGATCGCACGAAGGCCGCCGCTTCGAAATGGTTGGTGGCGCCTAGCCCGTTCTTGAGGAACAGCCACTGCGCCCCGATGAGCGCTTTCGAGAACGGATTCAGCACCGAATTGAGCGTGATCGGCAGCAATGATTCCTGCTGGATGTAGAGCTCCATATGGTCCTGCAGGTTGCGGCCGACGCCGGGCCTGTCGGCCACCACCGGAATGCCGTTTTCGCGCAGATGCTCGGCCGGACCGATGCCGGACAGCATCAGGATCTTGGGCGAATTGATCGACGATGCGGCGACGATTACCTCACGTCGCGCCTTAACGACCTGAATCTGTTTGTGAGCTTCGATCTCGACGCCGATGGCGCGCTGATTCTCGATGATCACCCGCCGCGCAAAGCCCTTGACCAGACTGACGTTTTTGCGCTTCAGCGCCGGCTTCAGATAGGCTGATGCCGCCGACCATCGGCGGCCGCCGCTGATGGTCTGCTCCATCGGCCCAAAACCTTCCTGCTTGGAACCGTTATAGTCCTCCGTCAGTTCGAACCCGGCCTGGCGGCCAGCCTCGACGAAGGCGCCATAGAGCGGATTTTTACGCGAGCCGCGCTGCACATGCAGCGGCCCGCCGTGCCCGCGCCAGCCATCCTCGCCGCCATCCGAATCCTCCATGCGCTTGAAATAGGGGAGCACGTCGGCGAAGCCCCAGCCGGCCGCACCCTCTTCGGCCCAATGGTCGAAGTCGCGGGCGTGGCCGCGCACATAGACCATGCCGTTGATCGAGGACGAGCCGCCGATAACCTTGCCGCGCGGTGTCGCCAGCACACGGCCGCCGAGATGCGGCTCCGGCTCGCTGGCAAAGCCCCAGTCGTAGAGGCTCATGTTGAGCGGGATCGACAGCGCCGACGGCATCTGGATCAGCGGCCCGATATCGCTGCCGCCGAATTCGATGACGATGACCGAATGCTTGCCGTCTTCCGACAGGCGATAGGCCATGGCCGAGCCGGCCGAGCCGGAGCCGATGATGACGAAATCCGCTTCAAGCATGGTTCATATGCGCCATGAAATCGGCGAGCGAGACATTGCCGCCGGTAGCCACAACAAGGACGGTCTTGTCCTTCACATCCACCTTGCCGCCGAGCAATGCCGCGATCGACGCCGCCCCCGACGGTTCGAGCACCAGCTTCATGCGCTCGAAGGCGATCCGCATCGCGCGCCGCACCGATTGGTCGTCGACGGTGATGCCGTGAACACCCGCCGTCTTGACCGCGGCAAACGGAGCATCGCCCGGCCGTCGCGACATCAAACCGTCGCAGATCGATTTCGGCCCGATCGGCATCGTCTCGATGCTGCCATGCGCCAGCGACGAGCCCATGCCATTGAAACCTTCCGGCTCGACGCCGATGATCTCTGTGGCGGGCGACAGATAATGGAAGGCGAGCGAAACGCCGCCGATCAACCCACCGCCACCGACCGAGCAGAACAAGAGGTCGGCGCTGGCACCTTTGGCTTCGAGTTGGTCAAGCGCTTCGAGGCCGGCGCCCGCCTGGCCGGCGACGATCTCCGGATCGTCGAATGGATGCAGCAGCGCCAGGCCCTCTGTCTCGGCGATCTCGCGCGCCTTGGCGGCGGCGACTTCCTCCCGCGCGCGCTCGCCATGGTCGGTCAGCACGACGCGGGCGCCATAGCCCGCCGTGGCATCACGCTTGGCGGCCGGTGCGTCGATCGGCATGACGATGGTGACGGGAACGCCAAGCGCCTGGCCGGCAGCCGCCAGCCCTTGCGCGAAATTGCCGGAGGAGTAGGCGACGACGCCCTTCTTCGCTTCGTCAACTGAAAGCTGCTTCAGGCGCCAATAGGCGCCGCGCACCTTGAATGAGCCGGCCCATTGCAGCGATTCCGGCTTGATGAAGACGCGGGCGGCGCCGGTCTCGCGGGCTAGTGCCGTCGATTCCAGCAGCGGCGTGATCTGCGTCGCCCTGGAGGTGACGGCATAGGCCTGCTTGAGATGGTCAAGGGAGGGGACGAGAAGGTCTGACATCATTCGCCTCGCGGATACCGTTTGCTCTCTTCGAGATTGTCGAGGTTCATGTGATTGCGCATGTAACGCTCGGACGCCTTTTGCAGGGGTTGGAAATCCCAGGGGTAATAGGCGCCGTTGCGCAGCGCCGGATAGACGACCCAGCGGCGCGCCTGGCTTTCGCGGACAGCGGCGTCGAAGCCGGCCATGTCCCAGCGTGTCTGGACCTTGTCCATGAATGCCGCCACCAGGCCCGCATTGGCCGCGTCGTCGGCCAGATTGTCCCGTTCGAGCGGATCGGCTTCGAGATCGAACAGTTGCGGCGGATCGAGCTCGCAATGGACGAATTTGTATCTGCCGTCGCGGATCGCCACCAAAGGCGCATTGGACCCTTCGGCGGCATACTCCATCAACACCGGCGCGGTGCGCTCGATGCCCTCGGTGAGCGGCAGCAGCGACTGGCCGTCGGTCCACGGCGCGATCGCAGCGATGTCGATGCCGGCGAGATCGCAAAGCGTCGGCGCCACGTCGAGATTGGAGACCGGCGTCTCGATCAGCCCGGCGCGAACGCCCTTGCCGGCAATCATCAGCGGCACCCGCGCCGAACCCTCGAAGAAGCTCATCTTGAACCACAGGCCGCGCTCGCCGAGCATGTCGCCGTGATCCGAGCAGAACAGGATGATTGTGTCGTCCGCCATGCGTGTACGCTCGAGAACGTCCAGGATCTCGCCCAGCTTGTCGTCGACATAGGAGATGTTGGCGAAATAGCCCTGCCGCGAACGACGCACCTGCTCCGGTGTGATCTCGAAAGAGGGATAGTCGCTGGCGTGGTACAGCCGCCGGGAATGCGTATCCTGCTGGTCATACGCGATGAACCCGGTTTCCGGGTCCAGCGCCCGGCAATGCTCATAGAGATCCCAATACTGCTTGCGCGCGACATAGGGATCGTGCGGATGCGACAGCGAGACAGTGAGGCACCAAGGCCGATGGTTCGCATCGTCCTGTTCGCGCGAAAGCTGATAGAGCTTCTGCGTGGCCAGGAACACGACCTCGTCGTCATACTCCATCTGGTTGGTGATCTCGGCGACGCCTGCACCGGTCACCGAGCCCAGATTGTGATACCACCAGTCGATACGCTCGCCGGGCTTGCGGTAATCCGGCGTCCAGCCGAAATCGGCTGGATAAATGTCGGTCGTCAGCCGCTCCTCGAAACCATGCAACTGGTCCGGCCCAACGAAATGCATCTTGCCCGACAGGCAGGTGTAGTAGCCGGCGGCGCGCAAATGATGGGCAAAGGTCGGGATCGATGAGGCGAATTCGGCGGCATTGTCATAGACGCCGGTGCGCGACGGCAATTGCCCGCTCATGAACGAGGCACGGCCCGGCGCGCAGAGCGGCGAGGCCGTGTAGTTGTTGGCAAAGCGCGCCGAACGCGCGGCCAACGCTTTCAGATGCGGTGTATGCAGAAACTCCGCCGGTCCGTCCGGAAACAGGGTTCCGTTGAGCTGGTCGACCATGACGATCAGGAAATTGGTTCGCTTCATTGTCACTGTTTGCGCCGCTCGCCAAGTTTGGTTTCGAGATAGTCCTCGACCAGCGCGATCGCGGTCGCGGCATCGGGCACGCCGTCTTTCAGCGCCCGCCTGATGTAGAGCCCGTCGATCATCGCCGCGGTCGCTTCGGCGGCGCGGTCGGCTTCGGCTCTGGGCAAATCCCGGTCAGCCCGCTCATCAGGTTCGAGTGCAGCCGCCGCGCGTAGACCTTGAGCAGCCGGCGCAAGGCCGATGATTTCTGCGCCTCGACATAGAAGGCGAGCCAGGCGGCGATGGTTTCCGGCTGGAACTGGATGTCGGAGAAATTGACAGCGACCACCGCCGAGACCCTTTCGCGCGCGCTATTGGCCGAGCCAAGGGCGCGCAACGTATCGGCTGTAAGCTCCGCCAGTATGTGCCGCATCGTCGCCAAGAGCAGCTCGTCCTTGGCACCAAAATAATGATGGGCAAGGGCGGACGACACGCCGGCGCGTCCGGCGATCTCGGACATGGTCACGTCGAGCGAACCGCGCTCGCCGATCGCCGAGATCGTCGCGTCGATCAGCGCCTTGCGGCGCAGCGGTTCCATTCCGATTTTCGGCATCTCGCCATGATCCTTTGAGAGAACAGGATTATTTTTTATTGACGCGTCAATCAACAAAAAAATCGGCCGCGATCTCGGCTGTACCAAGCGATTGTACGCCTCCAGCCCTTCACGAAACCGGCACGATTGTTTATCTTTGAACAATAGATGCGAAATGCGCCGTGAGCCGACATGCCAGGCCGGCGCCAAGGATGGAGACCGCCATGACCGCATGCATCGTCGGATGGACGCATTCGCGCTTCGGCAAGCTTGAGGGCGAAACGCTCGAAAACCTCATCGTCAAGGTGGCAACGGACGCGCTCGACCATGCCGGCATCGGTCCCGACGAGGTCGACGAGATCGTGCTCGGCCACTTCAACGCCGGTTTTTCGGCGCAGGATTTCACCGCCAGTCTGGTGCTTCAGGCCGACGACCGGCTGCGCTTCAAGCCGGCGACGCGTGTCGAGAACGCTTGCGCCACCGGATCGGCGGCGGTCCGCCAAGGCATCCGCGCCATCGACGCGAATGCCGCTCGCATCGTGCTGGTGGTCGGCGCGGAGCAGATGACGACGACGCCGGGGCCGGAGATCGGCAAAAACCTGCTCAAGGCGTCCTATCTGCCCGAGGACGGCGAGACACCCGCGGGTTTCGCCGGCGTCTTCGGCAAGATCGCGCAGGCCTATTTCCAGCGTTATGGCGATCAGTCGGATGCGCTGGCCATGATTGCCGCCAAGAACCACAAGAACGGCGTCGACAATCCCTATGCGCAGATGCGCAAGGATTTCGGCTATGAGTTCTGCCGCCAAGAGAGCGAGAAGAACCCCTTCGTTGCCGGTCCTCTGAAGCGCACCGACTGCTCGCTGGTCTCCGACGGCGCCGCCGCCCTTATCCTTGCCGACACCGCCACGGCACTGAAGATGCGCCGTGCCGTTGCCTTCCGCGCCAACGAACATGTGCAGGATTTCCTGCCGATGTCGAAGCGCGACATTCTGACCTTCGAAGGCTGCGAGCAGGCCTGGAACCGGGCGCTGAAATCGGCCGGCGTGACGCTCGACGATCTGTCCTTCGTCGAAACGCATGACTGCTTCACCATTGCCGAACTGATCGAGTACGAGGCGATGGGCCTTGCCAAGCCGGGAGAGGGGGCGAAGCTGGCGTTGGACGGCACAACGGCCAAGGATGGTCGCCTGCCGGTCAATCCGTCCGGCGGGCTGAAGGCCAAGGGCCATCCGATCGGCGCCACTGGCGTGTCCATGCATGTCTTGACCGCCATGCAGCTTGTCGGTGAGGCCAGCGGCATCCAGGTGCCGGGCGCAAAACTGGGCGGCATCTTCAATATGGGCGGTGCGGCGGTCGCCAACTACGTTTCCATTCTCGACCGGATCAGATAAACCGCCCGCATTTGCGGGAGGTGACATGACAAATCCGGTTCTGATCGAAGTCTTGCGCGGCGCGATCGTCGAGAGCGCGCATCGCGGCTCAGTCGCGGTCTTCGATGGCGACGGCAAGCCCGTGTGGGAGATCGGCGATACGGCCAAGCCGGTGTTTCCGCGCTCGGCGGTCAAGGCGATCCAGGCCTTGCCGTTGGTCGAAAGCGGGGCGGCGGATGCCTATGGTTTCGGCAACCGCGAACTGGCGCTCGCCTGCGCCTCCCACTCGGGCGAGCCGGCACATGTCGACCTTGCGCGATCCATGCTGGCCAAGGCTGGGCTGGACGGATCGGCGCTCGAATGCGGCACGCATTGGCCATCCAATCATGACGCCGAGATTGCGCTCGCCCGCGCCGGCGGCTCGCCGAACGCCTTGCACAACAATTGTTCCGGCAAACATTCCGGCTTCCTCTGCACCTGCGTCCACGCCGGCATTGCGCATCGCGGCTATGTCAAGCCGGGACACGGCCTGCAGGACATGGTGCGCGACGCCATGCAGTCGGTGACGGGCGCTGTCCATGGTGAGGACCAGCGTGCCATCGACGGCTGTTCGATCCCGACCTACGCGGTGCCGCTCAGGAGCTTCGCGCTCGGCTTTGCCCGCATGGCCACGACATCAGGTTTTGGCCCAGAGCGAGCCAAGGCTGCAAAGCGGCTGCTTTCCGCCTGCATGGCCGAGCCCTTCTTCGTTTCCGGCAGCGGCCGCGAAGACGTCGCGTTGATGGAGGCCGCACCAGGGCGGATTTTCACGAAGGGCGGCGCCGAAGGCGTCCATTGTGCCGCAATTCCGGAACTTGGCCTCGGCATCGCACTCAAATGCGATGATGGCGCCGGCCGCGCCGGCGAAGCCATGGTTGCCGCCGTCCTTGCCAAACTGTTGCGTGCCGACGAGGCCTTGGCGGCGAAGCTGCTCGAATTGGCAAACACGCCCATCGAAAATCGCAACGGTGCCAAAGTCGGAGCGCTGAGGCCGACGGCAACTCTCAAGTGACGTGATTGCGCTCGACGGTCAGATGCGCGTAGCCGCTACCGTTTGACGAGGCGAGATCGCCTGTCGCGGGCTCCGCCCAGCGCTGGCCGACAACCGCACCGTTCAGCGCGCCGTCGATGACATTGTCTGAAATGACGGCCGTACCGGCGCCCTCGACCACGGATACGACGATCCCGGTTCCTGCCTTGCGGATGATGTTGCCGGTGGCGACGACATTGCGCAGGTACGGGCCCCAGCCGATCTGCATGCCATAGAGTGGCGCGTTCTCGATGACATTGTTGGAAACGGTGGTGTCGGCCTCAACGCCGATGCCGACGCCAAATCCCGGCGAGTCGGCGGGGTAGGGGCCGCTGGTCGACAGATTGCGCACGATGTTGCCGGAACAGACGCCCATGCGGCCGCCTTCGTTGAAATTGACGATCGAGATGCCGTTGGCGGCGCCGTCGACGATGTTGTTGCTGATGATGGCGCCTTCGAACGAGAACTCGGAATAGATCGCCGTTTCGCCAGAGCGCGAGCAGGTGTTGCCCGATATCTGCAGGTTGCTGGCGCTGTTGGCGCGGATGGCCGAGAAGGCGCAGTCCGAGACGATGTTGCCCGAGATGACGACATTGCCGGCGCGAAAGGCATTGATGCCGTTGCCGTTCTGCCCGGTTCCGCCGCTGCGTGCCTGGATCCCTTGGACGCGGTTGCCGGTGACCATGGTGCCGTCTTCGGCCACCTGCCAGCGGTGTACGAGGATGCCGCCATTGGCGCAGTCGGAAACGGTGTTGCCCGTGATGGCCAGCCCGCCGGCTTCGACCGAATAGATGCCGGCATCGGCGGCGCCCGATATCTCACAGCGCTCGATCCGGCCGATCGCGTGTTCCAGCGCCAGCCCGTTCTTGCCGCTGCCGGTGATCTGGCAATTGTCGATGGCGAGGTGCGCGACACGGCGAAGATCGAGCAGCCCTTGCGTGTAATCGCCCATCGCACGGTTCGCACCATCGAAGACCAGTCCGCTAAGTTCGATATGGTCGGCCTGTTCGGCCATGAACAGGTGGCCGTCACCGCCGTAAACGATGCGCGTCGCGCCCGGCACGCCGGAAAGACGTACGCGGCCGGGCAGCGAAAGATTGGAGACGACATAGGTGCCGGGCGGCAGGAACACCGGCATGTCGCGGCTGTTTGCGTCACGCAGCAGTTTGGCGAAGGCCTTGCTCTGATCGTCTGATGTGCCGGGCTGCACGCCGAGTTCTGTGGCATTGATCGAGCCGCGCATCGAGGCTTTCTCGATGCCGCTCAAGCTTGCGGCTACCGCCTTGCCGAGCGCAAGGCCCATGACGGCAAAGCCGGCGGTTCCAGTCAGCAGCGTTCGTCTGTTCAACATCGGCACAGAATCCCAGCGTTCAACCTTGGCGTCGCAGGAATCGTGCCAGACGGTTTGCCTCTCCTCTGGACGGAAACGACAATGGCTTGTCGAGCAGCCTCTGCGGGCCTAAGTTCAGGAAATGAGCAGAGCTTTCACCCGCGAGGAAGACAGCGAAAATGCCATCGCCGGTGTCGGTGAGCGGCCGGTCAGCCAGCATCGCAATCTGGTGACGGAACGCGGCCTGGCGCAGATCGAGGAAAATCTGGCCGATCTGCGCGACATACTGGCGAAGGCCGAACGCAAAGCCGACCGCGAGCGCATAGCGGTCGTGTCGCGCGATCTGCGTTACTGGACCGCCCGGCGCGAAAGCGCCGAACTCTCGGTGCCGGAGCCGGGCAGTGACGTTGTGCGCTTCGGCATGGGCGTCACGATCGAGAGCGATGACGGCAAGAAGGTGCATTGGAAGATCGTCGGCGAGGACGAGGCTGATCCCACCAAGGGCAGCATTTCGCATGTTTCGCCAATGGCTGTCGCCCTGTTCGGCAAGAAGATCGGCGACTTGGCCAGCGTCAACGGCAAGGAATGGGAAATCGTCAAGCTCTCCGAGAGCTAGGACGTCTCAAATCCGCCGCACTGATTGGCGCGTCATTTGGCGAGTTTCTGAAGCCCGACCCGATATTTGTCCATGACCTCGCGCGCGGCCTTCATCTGCCGTTCGAACCTGTCGGCCACCGGTCTTAAAATGATGCCGTGATCAGTTTCGATGATCTGGAGCTGATCGCCCGATTGCAGATTCAAGCTGTCCAGCATTCCCGTGGCAAGATCAGGGCATCTGATCCGTCGTCGAGCTTGTGGATGGTCGTCTTCACGGTTACCGCACCTTGGTTGCAGTGTCAGTCTAGCACAACCTTTTCAGAGATGCAGCAGTCCTAGTCCGTGGCCAGCAGGCGGTCCAGCAGGCGATCCGCTGCCTCTGGAATGACTGTGCCCGGCGGGAAGATTTCCGCAGCGCCGGCTTGCCGCACCGCGTCATAGTCCTGCGGTGGGATGACGCCGCCGGCGACGATCAGCATGTCGCCGCGGCCGAGCTTTTTAAGCGCGTCGCGCAGTTCCGGGATCAGCGTCAAATGTCCCGCCGCCAGCGACGAGGCGCCGACGATGTGGACGTCCTGTGCGACCGCCAGCCTGGCGATCTCATCCGGTGTCTGGAACATCGCGCCGACGGTGACGTCGAAGCCGAGATCGGCGAAGGCCGTAGCGATGACCTTCTGGCCACGGTCGTGGCCGTCCTGGCCCATCTTGGCGACGAGAATGCGCGGCTTGCCGCCGGTCTTCTTCTCGAAGGCGTCAAGCTTGTCCTGCAGCCCGTCGACCACGGGATGATCGCCAAGCGCCTTGCGATAGATGCCGGAAATGGTCTGCACCGTAGCGACGTGGCGCCCAAACGCCCTTTCCAACGCGAATGAAATCTCGCCGACCGTTGCATTGGCGCGCGCGGCTCGGATGGCGAATTCCAGCAGGTTTTCATTGCCTTGCGCGGCACGGGTCAGCGCATCGAGTGCGCTTTCGACGGCGG
>NZ_RZPL01000005.1:0-27775 GCF_004022805.1 Mesorhizobium sp. M7A.F.Ca.CA.002.04.1.1
CATCGTGCCGCCGAACTGCCTGTCTGGCTGCACAGATACAATTGGCATCGTCCACATGGCAGCCTAAAGTCAAAAACGCCTATCAGTCGCCTCGCCCTGATCGAGGACAACCTGTTGAAGCTCCACAACTAGGTCGTCCAGCATCACAGTGAACCGCGTACGTAGTATTTTGTCGTAGGCGGCATTCTGGATAGCCGGATACGGGCTCTTCACCCGCTGCACCACCGATTGCGGGATGATGTCGCGAGAAACATTCACGGATTTCGTGAAAAAAGTGTACCCGCCGAAGAGCCCTACTCGCGGGGGCGGTGCAGCACCACCTCGGTGTCACTGCTCGTGTTCATGCGATGGACTAGGCCGGCCAGCTGTTGACGCAGCTCGCGGTAGTTGTAAGTCTCACCCGTGTAGACGAGCACCAAGTCAGGTCGGCCATCCCCCTGGAGCATCCTCGGCTGGCGGCCGCCCTGGATATCGATGATTGCCAGGCGGTGGTGTCCCAGCGCCGCAGGCCCGCCGATCCAAGTCCCCTCGTCGTCCGGACCGTGGTTCGCTATGGTGGCCGTCATATCGGCAAGCTCCCTTCGCGCATCGGGACCTCCGAGGTCTCGATTGAAGTCGATCCATTCACAGATGCCGCACAGGTTATGTCGCCGCATTTGGGCGAAGCAGATATAAGGCCAGTGGGAAACCATCGAGGCAAAGTGACGGATCTAGCCCAGCTACGATCCGCATCCGACATTGTCGGACATCGGACAGCACCGCGATTCGCTGCATAGGAAGCCTGGAGTCGCGATTTCCCCTGGGGGAATCAGCGCATGAAAGGAGAGCTGGGTCGTGTCTGCCGAAATGAGAAATTGCTCCCCCTTATTGCATCACCGAGGAATGTTACCCAGCGCGATAGACGGACATGCCCTATCTCCCCCCGTTGCAGCTGAGGGAGATAGGGGCCAGCTCTTCATTCAACCCTCATGGAGGATGATCAGCCCAGCCATTTCCATGCGCCGGCCTTCACAAGCCGTGCACCATTCAGGTTCTTTTCCTTGAAGCGCGACGATCCTTGTCAGACGTCGCAACACTTGCTGCCGAGAGCACGAGCTCTTCCTCGAGCATGCCTTGATCTGCGCCTCGAACGGCTCGCACATGCTGGGTTTCAACGACTTCGCAGAGGTTGATATTCTGCAGTGACTTCGTCTCGCTGCTGCACGGCATTGACGCTGGGAGCCATGCTCGCGTGGCGCAATTGTGCTGAAGCCGGTGCCCACGGCAACGTTTCTTAACCCGCCCCAGATCCTGGCGTTTGGCTATTTCCGACATTCGTGTCCGGCTTCGGACAAAGGCCGGGTTTGCCGAACGGAGTCGCACCCAATTTCCAGTGCTGCTTGAGCAATAATATCGACCGGCATTACTGCACAACACGAAAGTTGCTGCAAAAACCGAAGTGAACCCAAGGCATCGGGTCAATTGGCATGGCGCTTGCGACTCGGTCGATAGAACGCAGTCAAAATCACGGTTGCAGACCATGCCTACCTCTCAAAGCTCGATAAAGCACGCGAGCAAAATTCCCCGTCTCCGCGGAAGCTCGTCGCCGTTAAACGTGCCTGCTCGGGGGCGGTCTTGCACAAGACCGGTCCGAGGCAACCACGCCAAGGCGCGAGGCTGCCGGAACTGTCGACCGAAGTCGATGCCGCTTCAGTTTAACCGAAAAATGCACCGTACCACTTTGGCCTGGAAGCAAATCAATGACCTATAGAAAGAACGTTCCTCTCGTGACCTTTCGCACGCGTGTTCGCGATGAGTCGATCGGGGGGCCAAATCCTTATCAGTGGGAGAACAAGACCTCCGACGATTATTTCGGGGGCAAGCGCATCATCCTGTTCTCGCTGCCTGGCGCCTTCACCCCGACCTGCTCGACCTTCCAACTGCCCGATTTCGAAAAACTCTATGATCAATTTCTGGAACTGCGAATTGACGCGATCTACTGCGTCTCGGTCAACGATGCTTTCGTCATGAATGCGTGGGGAAAGTCCTTGGGGCTGCAGAAGATCGAGCTGATCCCAGACGGGTCGGGCGAGTTCACGCGCAAAATGGGCATGCTGGTCGCGAAGGACAATCTGGGCTTTGGCATGCGCTCCTGGCGATACGCCGCTCTGATCGACGATGGCGTGGTGGAGCAGTGGTTCGAGGAGGAAGGCTTCTGTGACAACTGCGAGACGGACCCCTATGGCGTTTCATCCCCGCAAAACGTTCTCGACAAATTGAAGGCGGCGGCATGACCCAGAAGTGGAAAGTCTCACACAACCCAAGCACACACTAGAGCCTCCTCGGCAGATCACGGTTCAACATGCATCTCTCAGCAAGCCTGCTTCAACGCCAGAAGCAACGTATGGTCTTATCGCCTCAAGCCATTGAAGCTATTCGCTTGCTGCGATTGACGCATACTGAACTCCATCAGCTCGTGCAGCAGGCACTCGAGAAGAACCCCGTTTTGAAGCCTGACCCGTTTGACGACGATTCGCCGCTGCCAGGGGTGGATCAGCGGAGCAGTCAAAGCAGAAGCGAAATCGGCGAATCGCCCATTGGCGGGCCGTCTGGCGGGCGCGGGCAATGGAAGTCGCAACGCAGTAGCGGCAACGATCGACCTGCCGTCGAGGAGTTTACCGCCCACACCGAAACATTGCACGACCATGTCGCCCGCCAGGTCGCCCTCAACCCGTTCACCCCCCAGGAGCGGCTGATTGCCGGACAGCTCGCCGCTCATCTGGAGGACACTGGCTATCTTCAGGTAAACCTTTTCGATCTGGCCAGGACGTTAAACGTTCGGCAAGCTGATGTGGAACGGGTCATCGGAATCTTGCAGCAATTTGATCCGCCGGGCATTTTTGCGCGAACTCTCAGCGAATGCCTGGAGATTCAGCTGCGCCAGCAAGACCGGTTCGACCCGGCTATGGCAGCTTTGGTCGCCAATCTCGAGATGCTTGCACGGGGGGATTTTCAGGGATTGAAGCAGCGTTGCGGAGTCGACGAGGAGGATCTCCTCGACATGAGGAACGAAATCCGCGCGCTCGATCCCAAGCCTGGAGACCGGTTCCAGTCCGGGACGCCGGAAACCATCGTACCGGACGTCTGGGTAATGCCCAAGTCCGAAGGTGGATGGCGGGTGGAGCTTGATCCGGCCACGCTGCCCAAAGTGTTGATCAACCACACCTATGTCGCCGAAATCTCGCAGCTGACCAAGCAAAATCCGGAAGGCAAAGCGTTTCTCGACAATTGCCAGGAAAAAGGGAACTGGCTGATCAGCAGTCTCAAGCAGCGCGCTAAGACGATCCTTAAGGTTGCGACCGAAATCGTGCGCCAGCAGGATGCCTTTTTTACACACGGCGCCGCCCATCTGCGGCCTCTCTGTCTCAAAAATGTCGCTGACGAGATCGGCATGCACGAGTCGACGGTAAGCCGGGTGACTTCGAACAGGTACATGTTGACTCCGCGCGGGGTGTTCGAGCTGAAGTATTTTTTCGCTGCGCCAATCGCATCCTGCGAGGGCGGCGATGCGCACTCCGCCAAAGCTGTCTGCCATCGGATCAAGGCAATCATAGCCGAAGAATCGCTCGACAAGGTACATTCCGACGAAGACATCGTTGCTCAACTCAAGGAGACCGGCATCGATGTCGCTCGCCGTACCGTCACCAAATATCGCGAGGCGATGAACATCCCTTCCTCCATACGACGGCGCCGCGATAAGCGTTTGTCCGCAGCTGCGATCAAGCGAAGTGACTAACCGACATTCGTGGTCGGCGAGAGGCGACTCTCAACTTCCTCCGGGCCGAAGCAGCTTTCGAAGTCATGGCATTCCCCGCAACTGGGTGCTGTGCATGACGAAAAGCCTTCGGCCTCACACAGCTTGCGGTAAAAGTACTTTTTCCATTTCATGTTTTCTGTGTTGCCTGCCGCCAGCGCGGGAAAATGTCTGGCAAGCAGGCGGCTGAGCTCAGCGCGATTTGAGAGGCCAAGATCCCGCCAAAGATGGTCCATGCGCATCGCACGCCGGGCGATGATCTTGGCCAAGCGGGCGCTCGCCGGGTCGGCCGGCGCAGCATGCGCTAGCAGCAGCCGGCGTAGCAGTTCCTCTTCCAGTTCCGGCTCGGGCTCGCTCAACTCCTCCAAAGCGAATACGCTGCTGGAGGTAGACGGGAAAGTTGCGGCCAAGACATCACGCAATTCGACAGACGAAAGGCCTGTCCCCTCCGTCGCCAACACCTCGCCCGCCTGGACCTCCTCAAGCGAACGTGAATGTACGCAGGGCAGCACATGCTGATCGAAGCTCCTCCCTAGCTCGGACCCACGCCATTGCGCGCTGGATAGGCAGCCATCATCGTAACGGCCGGCTTCAGCTTCCGGCATGACAAAGCGCCTTGTTGACCGCAGGGATGATCTTGTCGCCCCAGAGCTCGATCTGGCGCAGCATCGTCTTTTGGTCGAAGTCGCCCAATTGAGTCTGAACTGCGATCTGGTCCGGTTTCAAGATATCGATCTCTTCCAGCAGGCGATCAATCACGCGATTTACGCTGCCAATCGGCAAATTTTTGCGCATGGTCTCGAAGGACAGATCCTGCTGGGTCGGTGTCTCCTGCAGCAGGTAGCCATCGTGGCTCTGTTGGCGACGCTGATGCAGGGCTTCAGAAAGCCGGCGCTGGAAGCGGGCATTGTCGAGATAGCTGTTGATCTCCAACTCGTCGTGGCTGGCATAGCAGCAGCGCAGCAGCGATATCTTGACGTCGGTGACGTTCTTTTCCTCGGATGCCGCCGCCCTCTCGACTGATTCACGCAGTGTGGTCAAAGTCTCTAAGCCGTCGTGGAAGGCTGTGACAAAAAAATTGTGCCCCTCGCGGTAGGCCCGAGCCATCCGTGCGGCTCCGCCAGCGATCCAGATAGGCGGCGTCGGCTGCTGGACTGTGCGGACCGAAATCGCTGTTGGGGGGATCTTCTCATACTGGCCGTCGTGTTCGAAGACGTTTTGGTTGAGGCCCTTGAGAATGATGTCCAGGTATTCCGAAAAGACGGCCGGCGCCTCATCGATGTCCACGCCGAACCGTTCGAACTCGAACTGCTGGTATCCCAAGCCTACGCCGAGCTCGAGACGGCCGTTCGCAACGATGTCGGCGAAGCCGATCTCGGACAGCAGGCGCTGCGGTTGGTAAAGCGGCAGCACGCAGACGGCAGTGCCCAGGCGAATCGTGCTTGTCAAGCCGCCGCAGTGCGCCACCATCATCAGCGGGGATGGTATGAGGCTGTAATTGTTGAAGTGGTGCTCAGCAAACCACGCGGTGTTGAACCCAGCCTGCTCCGAAGCGACGGCCTGTTCGATGGAGTTGCGGATGACGCTTTCTGAGGATTGGTGATAGCCACGCTGGGCGGCCAGAATGAAAGTGGCAAATTCCATGATTTCTCCTCGTTATAGACACGTCAGCCGACCGGGAATGTGCTCGGCATGCGCATGCTTGGATCTCAAGCACCTCAGGTGCGTCGTGGAGCCGAGGCTTCATAATGCTCGGCCGGTCGCCCTGCGAAGGCCTGGCAATTAACCTGCGGCCTCCGCAAAACATTCGTCATAGAGCTCGCTGGCGTTTCCCGCATCACCGAACGAGGTCCAGCCGCCGTCCACGTAGAGGATCGAGCCGTTGATGTATGAGGCGTCAGACGAAGCAAGGAAGAACGATGCATCTGCGACGTCTTCTGGCCGTCCCATCCTGCCCATGGGGATGCGTCGTCCGATTGCTGTCAGGTCGATGCGGCCGGCTTTGGCCAACTGAGCAAGTGCGGGCGTGCGGATGTGGCCAGGAGCGACGGTGGCTGTCCGAATTCCGACCGGCCCGAGTTCGGCCGCCATGCAACGGGTCAGCATATCCATCCCCGCCTTGGAGGCGCCGTAGGCATGGCGCGGCGCGAACGGCAGAAAGCTGTCGATCGACCCGAGATTGAGGATCACGCCGCCCGGGCGCATAGCCTTGATCGCTTCGCGCGCGCAGGTGAAGGCGCCGGTAAGGTTGACATCCAGGACGTGTTCGAGCTGTTTCGACAGTTGCTCGATCGCAGGCACAATCCTGTCGGCGGTATCAGCACTATTGACCAGAACATCGATATACCCGAAGCGTCCCCTCAGTTCTTCGAACATCGACACCACATCGCTCTCGACGGCCACGTCCAGCGATTTCGCCAGATGCTTGCCGGGGAGCGATGTAGCCAGCTCTGCCGCTGCAGTGCCATCTTTATCAGCAATCACGACGGTGTCGCCGTTCGCGGCAAAGCGGCGAGCGACGGCCGCGCCAATGCTTTTTGCGCCACCGGTGACGAGCACGATTCGCGCATCTGTGCATTCGGCCGGACAGGAGAGCTCGGCTTGGAGCGCACCATCCACCGGCGGGTGAGCATCCCCCGGCTGGTTGAATGACATCCAGCCTCCGTCGACTGCCAGCACCGAGCCGGTGATGTAGCGCGCCTGCGTGCTGCTCAGAAAACGCACGACCCTGGCGATCTCGTCGGGGCGAGCCAAGCGCCCCATCGGCACGCGGCGGCGTATCGCCGCGAGGTCCATTTTGCCAGCGCGTGCCAGTTCTGTGACCATTGGGGTGCGGACGGAGCCCGGCGCCACCGCCGTGACGCGGATTCCTCGCATAGCCCACTCGCATGCAAGGGACTTTGTCAACGAGATCACGCCAGCTTTCGAGGCTGCGTAGGCGTTGCGCCTGGGATTGCCGACCACGCCCGCCATCGAAGCCACATTGACGATCGCACCGCCCGGCTTCATGCGCCGCGCCGCTTCCCGGGCCATAACGAATGGCCCAATAAGGTTCACTGTCACGCCGCGTCGGAAGGTATCGACAGCGGTGTCGATGATCCTATCCATCGTGGGTCCAACCGCCGCATTGTTGATGAGGACATCGATTTGCGCGAACCGTGCTTCGACCTGGCCGAAAAGTGAGAGCATGTCCTTCTCTCGCGACACATCGCACTCCAGACCGACGTGCGGCGACCCGAGATCCCGAGCCAGTTCAACCACACCACTGCCCGGAAGGTCCACCGCAACTACAGTGTCTCCGTCCGCGGCAAGGATATCGACCAGGGCACGGCCGATCCCGCCCGCAGCGCCTGTGATGATTACGGTGCGTGCTGCCAGTTTCACGAGAGCTTCTCCACGATGACCGCTTGTGATCTCAGCCCATCAACCTTGGGCGGAATGAAGGGCCGAGCCAAATCGTTGCAGTGACCGCCAGTCGCGGCCCCACACAGATGTCGTTCCCGTAGGGCGCTCATCCTCCATTCCTACCCACTTATGCAGCTCCCAGTTGGGGACCCTCGACGCCATCTTGGTCGGTGGGGATGTGACCCTTGAGCAACTGGTAGATGGGATCGTCTGGATGTGGTGCTCCAATCGGCTGTCGCCGGCCGAACCTATCTGCCTCAAGAATCGCTGGCGGGATTTGCTCCTCAACCCAATCGTAGACGACTGTCCGTTCCGCAATTCGCCACTCGTCCTGCCTCTTCTGAAACAGATCGCAGTAACGGCCGCAAAGCAGCGTCTGACGTATTTCTTGGTCTGTATCCGGTCCGCGTTGCAGCGCGGTGAAATAGCTCTCGACCGCGGCCTCTGCTGAACTGATGAAGTCGATCAGGCTGTTCGTGATTTGATGGATGTTACGGTGCCCCGGCAGACCGAGAGCAAATTGGATGAAGTCCTCTGCCGGTCCGCAATAGGGACCGTGCCTGTCATACGCTTCGGGCCAGTATGCGCTACGCAGCGCCGCCTCATCGGCGCGGTCTATCCCGCGGCAGTACCGATACAGGCAGTTGCGGATCGCCTCTCGGTCACGCAGTTCGGTAATTTTCGCGTGGTCGACAGGGTCTGTCGCGAATTGTATGATTGTTTTGTCCTTCCCGATGCCAGTCTGCACTTTGCGTGTGTCTCTCTCTACAACTGAGTTAGCGGGGGGCTCGTCAACTTCCAGAGCTTGTTCGGGGCAGGCTCGTACCCCTTTTGAGGCAAGCAGTTGCTCCCCATCGGCAACATCAATATCACCGGGCAAGATGTAGCCGGCGTCATCAAGCTTGAAGACTCTCGGCGCCCGCGCCCAGCAGCGCGCATGACCCTGGCATCTGGCTTTATGTACGACGACACGCATAGCGAACTCCAATGTCGTTGGCTGAAACTTCAGGACCATTCCAGGATCAGATTCTCGATCCCGAACACATGGCCGCCGAAGGTGATAGGTTCAGTCCCTGTCTTGATCCGAAAGGCTGGGATGCGCGCCAGCCACTCCTCCAGGCCAATGACAATCTCCCGCCGGGCAAGGTGTGAGCCAAGACAACGATGGGGACCATAGCCAAAGGCAGCGTGCCGGTTGTCCTCGCGCGCCAGATCGATCTCATTCGGGCATTCGAATTCCGCCGGGTCACGATTGGCAATCATCGTGGCACAGGAAACATAATCTCCCTTGCGGATCGGCGCGCCTTTGAAGTCGACATCCTTCGTTGCCACTCGGATCATCTGAATGGTCGAATAGGCGCGCAGCAATTCTTCCGCAGCGACGGCAATCCGGTCAGGTTCGCTTCGTAGCAATTCCTGATCTTTGGGGTTGCGCGCGAGATGGGCCAAGTCGAAGCATATGGCTGCTGAGACCGTGTCGAGTCCCGCGACGAACACAAGCACGCCGATGCCACGGACTTCTTCGTCACTGAGCAGACGACCCTCGACCTTTGCCTTCACGATGAAGGTCATGAAATCATCGACCGGCTCCTTGCGGCGCTCGGTGGCAAGTTCGTCGATGAAGGCCACGATCGTCCGGGCTGCGGGTGGTCGTTGCTCCTTATCGCCGTGGAGCAGATCTCTAGCCCAGCCGACAAATGTTTCTAGTCCGTTGTCCGAAAGCCCAATAAAGCGAAGGAAGATATTGACCGCGAACGGAACTGCAAAATCCTTCATGATGTCGCAGCTCGTGCCTGATGCGGCGATCCTGTCGATCAGCTTGATCGCTCGTTCCCGGACAGCCGGCTCCAATGCCATTACCCGCTTTGGCGAAAGCAGCGGATTGAGCAGTGAGCGAAAAACACCGTGGAATGGCGGATCGAGCTCAAGCGGGATCATCGGCCAGCTCTCGCCGAGCACAGAGGCGAAGATGCTGCGATGGCTGGAAAACGTTTCGGTGTCCTGCAGCACCCGGCGCTGGTCGCTCGCGCGAGTGATGACCCAGGTACCCCGACCGTCGCGCGTGTTGCTGGTTGAATAAAAGATCGGAGGCCCGGCATGAACGCAAGCAACCGCTGCATGCGGATCCCCGTTAGCCGTCGGCAACATGCCGGGCGACGTAAACAGGTTGAAGTCCCTCACCATTTCGGGCGGGACATGATCTGGAACCGGCCGCGATTTAACCGCGCCAGAATCGAGAGACCGTTCATGAGATGCTGTCGGCATTTGCATGCAATCGTCGGTGCAAGCTCCGTGCCGAATTCGTCTTTCGATAATCCTTGCCGTTTGCTGGGCAACAGGTGGCGCCTGCGCTGACTTGCTGGTCGGGATTGCAACATTCTTGTCCAGCGTCGGACACAGAATGTAGAATGCTAGACAGCGACTTGGAGCAACTCAACTGGTGGGATCGCTAGCCGATCATGTGCCCGGGGAGCATCCAGTTCGAAAGCTTGCGCTAAGCGGCTTGGTGACTTGGCCGAGGTCACCAGGTGGAAACGACCAACACTTGGGGTGAGCCTAGTGGCGCTCCCCTCGATGATGTCTGGCGGGGTGGTTAGCCGCCTCCGTAGGACAAGATCAGTCTACACGAATGGACTATAGCCTCTCCTCGCATGCCTCATTGGCCGTCCTTCAGAGCCGGCCACACGAGCTTTTGTCTTTCAGCAGGGCGTTTTTCTCGCCAGCTACAGAGCCACACCGACGCCATTAATGAGCGTCCAGTCGACGGGTTGGATGGCCCTGTCCATCTTGCCCAGCACCTTGGCTTAGCATTTGCCGGTGCGGCGGAAGCCTTCAAGACGCAGTTCTTGACCTTCTCCAGATCAGCCTCGGATGGATATCGGCAAGGGTTCAGCTCGTCCTTTTGAACTTGCGCATCTTCGTGTTGGCCAACCCCAGGCCGCCCGACATATTTGCGGTCTATCCGGCACCTCAACTTCGAACAACCTTGCGGCAAGCTCTTGGGATAGCCCACGCTCGTGCCTCCACCACCCGCTCAGCAGAGCCAGATTTGTCGTTGATGGCACGGAACTTGCGGAGTCATTCGCAGATGCGTCACGGACCGAGAGTGTCGTCCCATGAATTCGATCACCAAAAAGGCCGCCCGACGTTGCTGGGACCGCCTGCAATTACCTTATCCCAGAATTGGGAGCAACGGCTTCAAAAGGGATAACTCATCACCTCAATTTTGTCGATCGCGCGGCCATCGAACCGCAGCCATCGATCAGACTTCCGCCTCGTTGCACTCATTGCGACCGCCTTGGTGCTTGCGACAACCGCTCAATTCTGGCTGCCAGGATAACCACATATGGCGACGGAACTTCCTGCTTCAAAGCAATATAGAGATCGTCGATCATCCCCCCATCAAGGCCTCGATCGAGGACACCGCGTTCGGCTTGCTTGGTTCGCAGTGAACAGACCGCACTTCGACGAATGCGATCGATGCGACCGCGCCGAGAACTCTCCCGCATTGTCGACGGTTGGGTCCGTCGGCCCTCCGATGAGGCCTCGGATGCGTCGGGCTCCGAGGCCTCGACTGATGCCGACTGGCCGCCGCCGGAAGGTCTCGCGGCTTTGATCCCCGGCGATGTAGCCACCCCTGCTGCAACAGCTCCTAGCCGGAGAACTCATTCATGACCGAATCGGCGACAGATTTAGTGGACGCGGCTTTGTTCGACCGAGATCGGCTTGACCCAGAAAGTCCCTATCAACGTTCTGGCCCTGCATGGGGTGCCATCATTTCGCTTTCCTTCGGCACCTTCGGGCTTGTGACGGCAGAGTTTCTGCCCGCCAGCGTTCTGACACCGCTCGCGCATGATCTCCGTATCACCACGGGCACGGCTGGACAGGCGCTAACAGCGGCCGCAATCGTCGCGGCGATCTCGGCACCGATAATCGCCATCGTGACAAAGCGTCTGGACCGCAGGGTCGTCATCTGGGCGATGACGCTCCTGCTGCTCCTGTCGAACGTTCTGGCGGAGGTTGCGGGGTCGCTGCCGGTTTTGCTGGCGGCACGCGTCGTCCTTGGCATATCGCTTGGTGGTTTTTGGTCAATTTCGGCAGCGTTGGCGATGCGGCTGGTTCCAAGTCACCTCATGCCGCGCGCCATGTCGGTCATCCTCACCGGCGTTTCTGTCGCCTCCGTCTGCGCGGCTCCAATCGGCGCTTATGTCGGTGACATTTGGGGATGGCGAGCCTCGTTCAAGGTCGCCGCAATCGTGAGTGCCGTTGCGCTGCTCGTGCAACTCGTAACCATTCCGCCACTGCCTCCGATCGAAGTGCGCAGATTCCGCAGTCCGCTGGATGTCGCGAAGAATCCGGCGATGAAGGTTGCGGTGCTAGTCGTGCTATTGGTCGCTTCCGGCCATTTTGCCAGCTTCGCCTACATCCGCGCCTTTCTCGAGAGCGTTCCTGCGCTCGACAAGAAGTCAATCCCGCTCGTGTTCCTTGCTTTTGGCACGGCCGGCGTCTTCGGCAATTTAGCCGGCGCATTCCTCACCAAACACAGTCTCAAGGCGGTCGCGGCCCTGCCGCCCCTGCTCATTGCCGTAGCCGCTGTCTCGCTCCTGACCATGAGAGCATCGGCCTTGACCTCGGCAATTGCAGTTGCCGTATGGGGCTTTGCTTTTGGCGCGGTCCCGGTCGGATTGCAGACATGGATGGTGCTACGCGCCGCTCCGAAACAGGCCGAGAGCGCTGGTGTACTGATGGTCATAACCTTCCAAGTGGCCATCGCAGCCGGCACAACTTGCGGTGGCCTATTGGTGGATCACACGGGTATTGCCAGTGTCTTTGTCTACAGCGCGGTTGCCACGTTCCTCGCTGTCTTGACAGTATTTTTGCTCGGCCCGAACCGCAAAACCTGACCGCCTGGTGGGGAGTGACGGTCGGCGGCGTTCACGCTATTGTCACCTCTGAGCTCGGCCCAAAGGCCGCGGCTTCGTCGTAACCATGCGGTCGATGGGGCAGCGCCAAATTGCTTCCTGCTCATCGCGTTGCGATAATACAGCGCGCTTATTGCGTCATCGTGTCCCCGGTCTCGGCTTCAATGCCCGGCTACTGGCTGCGGAGGCAGATGGGCGCCGGCGTCCCACCGACGACGATCGGTCTTTTCTCATGTAGCTGTCGGGGAAACGAGGCAGGTTTTCCGCCAGAACCCGCCAGTCGTCGCGCTCGCGTTCGCCTTCCTTGCGCGCACCGAACAACTGGATGATGATCTTGCCGTCGGACCCATATGCTTCGAGCGAGGTGACGTGACTGTCATTGGTCGGCTTGCGCACGGCCCAAACCTCACGGATTTGGTGGGTCCTGAGATGCAGCCGGAACGTTTCGTCCAGCACATGGATGCACGGCCCGATCTGCTTGACCGACTTGATTAAGCCGGAATGGGTCTGGATAGAACCTCGGTTGCCGACGAAGCACATGATCGGCAATTCGTCTTCGGCCGCACGCTGGAGCACGGCGCCAACTGCGGCATTGTCGAGCAGCCAAGCGTAATCCTGGCCGACCATGCGCAAAGCCTGGCAGCGGCTGAGCTTGAGCGTCTTTAGAAGGTTGACGTCAGTCAGCCGGCTCCAGTACTCGCGTAGGTCGTCCACCGTGCCGGCCCAGTCCGCAGTCCTCGCGCCCAGGTCGGCTACTCTCGCCTTAAGCGACATGGTCGGCTCCTGGTTGGCGGATACGAGCTCGGCCACCAGCTTTCGATAGGCATGAAGGTTGGAGACCGGCCTGAGATGCACCTTATGCACTGCTGCGCCGGCGGCGTCGAAGAATTGCAAACTGCGCTGGATTCCGCCGCGATGGCGCCTTTCAACAGCGAAACCATACCTCCAAGCCTGCGGGAAGACGCGAAGGTCGAATTCGTCACCAAGGACCATGGCGTGATTGTTGCCGGTTATCACTCTGTTGAAGACGCCAATCTTTTCGTGCACGGCACCTTGATTGCGGGTCAGCGCCGTCACTTCGCCCACGAATTCGAGGCCCGTCAGAAGGTGATTGACGCGCGGGTCGATGCGTGCCGCGCCGAAACCGCAATGGGCCGCGACCAGTTCCGCTTCCGAAATGGCCAATTGGGCGGCGAAATCACGCGCGGGAATGTTCGGACAGACTTCCCACGCACGCCGGATTTCGTTGGGCGACCGCTTCTTGCGCTGATCCATGTTTTTACCCCTGCCCCGTTCTTCTTTTGACGATCGATCGAAAAACGGGCCTCAGGGATGTGCACGGCGGACGCGATCGATCGTCAGGCACATGCCAGTCGAATCCTGTCTCCGGGCGGTCAGCGGCCAATCGCCGGTAGCGAGCGATTGTTGGGTGGTCGGCGCCAATCGGCCGATCGAGCATTCGGGTACCACCGGCGGTGCTGCTTTCCCACCAAGGCGGGTCTGATGGATCATATTGCTTTCCTTCGTTCTTCGATTGCGAGGGCAACCCAAAGGTGAATCGGCCGGCAATTTTGCCGCCGCAACGAAGGCTTCACAAAAATCGTGCCAGTTGCTCCGCGGCAAGCTCTGAACATCTTTGGCTCTGTTCATTGCTTTACGCGTGAGTGCATCGCGAACTCAGGCGCCCTTCCTGTGACGCGGACGCGACAAACCCGACAGTAAGTGTCGGTTGTCGGACGTCTCCCCAGCAATCGAGCATAAGAGACGTCGGGATGTCCTACGGTTTTTGACACGTCTTCCCTTTGGCACGGTCCATGCGAGATGATCCACGAAAACGCCGGACCGAGGAGAAATCGAGCCATGATTACGCTCACCGACAACGCTGTTGCCGCCATCAAGGCCGCTCTTTACCGCGCCAGCGAGCCGGCGGAAGGATTTCGCATCATGGTCCATGCCGGCGGCTGCGCCGGCTTCCAATACTCAATGGGCCTGGAGAGCGTCTCACGTGAGGGCGATGCGATCATCGAGCGAGATGGGCTCAAGGTGTTCATGGATAGAGGCTCCCAACCCCATGCCGCCGGCATGACCGTGGACTTCGTCACTGGGCTCGAAACATCCGGCTTTGTTTTCGATAACCCCAATGCGCGTGAGACGTGCGGCTGCGGCAAGTCCTGCAAATGATTGCGAGGGAACAGGCTATGTTCGACTATAGCGACGCCAAGGAATACTGCGTCGAACCGGTAACCGCCGGCGCTCTGGAACCGGCCGACACGCACTGTCGGCCCGGAACAATTGCGTTCGGTGATGCACCAAATCGCGATCATCGATCGTTGCCGTGGGCAAGCAAACAAAATTGCCCGAAACAGCTGAATTCCCGGCGGATGCCGCCACCAAAGGGCAATGTCGACAGCGACCGGTCAGCCAAGCCATCGCTCCCCCGGCCGCCCACCTTACCAGATACGATATGCGCCAGAGGTTCAATGGCCCGACTACCCTTGAATCATTTCAGCAGTTGAAGGATCACTCCCATGAACCCTGTCTATCTCGACAACAACGCAACGACGCGGGTTGATCCTGCAGTCGTTGGAGCGATGTTGCCTTTCTTTACGGAGCAATTTGGCAATCATTCGTCCATGCACGCCTATGGCGCATCGGTTGCTGAAGCCGTGAGAAAGGCGAGGCAACAGTTGCAAGCCCTCATCGGCGCGGGATTCGAGGACGAGATCATCTTCACCTCGGGCGGGACTGAAAGCGACAGTACAGCCATCCTTTCGGCGCTGGAGGTGATGCCCGACCGAACGGAAATAGTGACTTCCGCGGTTGAACATCCGGCCGTTCTGAAGTTGTGCGCGCACCTTGAGAAGACGCGCGGCGTCAAGGTGCACATTATCCCAGTCGATCACTACGGCCGGCTCGACCTGGACGCCTACAGAACCGCCCTCACCCCACAAGTGGCAATCGTCTCGATAATGTGGGCGAACAATGAGACCGGTACGATCTTTCCCGTGGTTAAGCTTGCCGATCTAGCCAGGGAAGTCGGCGCGCTTTTCCACACTGATGCAGTGCAGGCGGTCGGAAGGCTTCCGATTGAGCTGAAATCGACCGCGATCGACATGCTGTCGCTCTCCGCCCACAAGCTGCATGGTCCAAAGGGGATAGGCGCGCTTTATGTAAGACGTGGCGTGCGCTTCTCCTCCATGATCAAGGGTGGGCACCAAGAGCGCGACCGGCGTGCAGGCACTGAAAACACACCCGGCATAGTCGGACTGGGCATGGCGGCCGAACTCGCCTTGAAATTCATGGACGAGACAAAACGAATAAAATGGTTGCGCGACCGCCTTGAGAACGGGATCATCCAGCGCATCCCAAACACATCCATCAACGGCGATCCGCAAGAGCGATTGCCAAACACTGCAAACATTGGATTCGAAGGTATCGAAGGCGATGCAATTCCAATTGTCCTGAGCCGGCTGGGAATCGCCTGTTCCGCCGGGTCCGCCTGTGCCTCTGGCTCACTGGAACCGAGCCATGTTCTGATCGCTATGAACGCGGCATGTGGGGCAGTCCGCTTCTCCTTGTCGCGTGACAACGGCGAAGATGACGTAGACCGCGTGCTTGAGGTCCTGCCTGCGATCACCGAGAAGCTACGGGCCGTTCCCAGTGCTGGACTGTGCGGGCGAGGTGCAGAACAGCTTCATTCCGGCCCGGGTCCGAGCGGCACAATAGCCGACGAGCCGTGAGGTCTTCCTCAACGTGACGACCCTGCGCAAGGAGAGCAGTTAAACTCGGGGTCGCCTTCACCACTTCAGAAAAGCTTGAGATCGCCAAGTCTCTTGCCCAGCCGCCGTGCCAGAGGTCGGCACGCCGTCAGCAATGTCACCAATGCATCGACACCACAATTTCGCGCCGGGAGAATACAATGAACTGCTCCGCTGATAGCCGCCCGATCGATCGCACCGATATCCTAGCGCGACTGAAGGGCCTGTCGGCCGCGGAGGACTTCTTCGCCTGCCTTGACGTCTCCTACGACCCGAAAGTGATGAATGTCTCGCGGCTCCATATCATGAAGCGCGTGGGCCAATACCTTGCCGAAGAAGATTTCTCCGGTCTGCCTAACCAGGTAATCGCCGCGCGGGTGCGCGCCAAGCTGGAACGCGCCTACGAAGATTTCGCGACTTCCTCGCCGCTCACGCAACGTGTGTTCAAGGTGCTAAGGGACCACGATCCAAACATATGTCCCGCACCTGGCCGCGCCTTCGTCCCGCTCGACTCTGCACTGAAGCGGTTCGGAAAGTAATGAGCCCGACACGGCTGCGACGCGACAATGTCGAGAAGTCGACAAATCCAGTCCTCATGACGCCTCCTCGGAAGCAAACGAAGCCACCTTCTGGAATAGAGGCAGGAAGACGACTTGGCATGAACGATGCAGGCAATGAGGTGAACCGCCAAGCACGAATCCGGACTGGGAGCTTAGAGAAACCGCCAATGCATATCGTAGTCTGCATCAAGCAGGTGCCGGATTCGGCACAGATCCGCGTGCACCCGGTGACGAACACGATCATGCGTCAGGGTGTTCCGACCATCATCAATCCTTACGACCTGTTCGCCCTCGAAGAAGCGCTCAAACTGCGCGACGTTCATGGTGGCGAGGTTACTGTGCTCACAATGGGTCCGCCCATGGCGGAGGACTCGCTGCGAAAGGCGCTCGGTTACGGTGCTGACCGAGCAGTTCTCTTGACGGACCGCTATTTTGCCGGATCCGATACGCTGGCGACTTCCTTTGCTCTTTCGCAAGCAATCGCAAAAATTGGGGAGACTTTCGGCAGGCCGGACATCGTCTTCACCGGCAAGCAGACGATTGACGGCGATACCGCCCAGGTCGGACCGGGCATAGCCAAGCGCCTAGATTTATCGCAACTTACCTATGTCGCGAAGATTGCCTCCATCGATCTCGATACGCGAGAGATCGAAGTCGCTCGTCGCGCCGAAGGCGGCACCCAGTTGCTGAAGAGCAGACTCCCTTGCCTCATTACCATGCTGGAAGACACCAACGAAATCCGCCGGGGCTCGCTCCAGCAGGCTCTGTGCGCGGCGCGCAGCCAAGTCGTGAAGTGGACTGCAGCCGACGCCGGCATTGACGATCTCACCCGGTGCGGTCTGCGTGGCTCGCCTACAGTCGTCAAGCGTGTTTTCGCCCCCACCGCACGGGCAGAAAGGGCGGCGCAGATCGACACCGCGGAAAGGGGCTTGCAGGACATAGCCGATGAACTCATCGCCGATATCTTAACCCGCCGGCCGGCGCTGGAACATGAGCTGGCCTTCAACAGCGGCACGTGACGGCCAGGAGCAGAAAATGTCGACCGCAAGCCAAACTACCCCTCGCATTGCCCCCGGCCGTGCCGGTGTAAAGAAAGAACTTCCCGACCGTTTCAAAGACTACCGGCACGTGTGGGTCTTCCTCGAGCTCGAACGCGGCAATGTGCATCCTGTATCATTCGAACTGCTGGGCGAAGGCCGCAAATTAGCCGACAAGCTTGAAGTCCAGCTCGCGGGCGTCGTGCTGGGACCGCCGGGCGAGATGGTCGAGGACGCTGTTGCCGAGGCCTTCGCTTACGGGGCGGATCTTGTCTACATCGTCGATGCGCCGCCGCTCGCCGACTACCGGAACGAGCCGTTCGCCAAGGCGCTCACGGATCTGGTCAATACCCATAAACCCGAAATCCTCCTTCTCGGCGCGACCACACTGGGCAGGGATCTTGCAGGCTCGGTAGCGACGACCCTGCAGACGGGGCTCACGGCCGACTGCACCGAACTTGATGTAGATTCCGACGGTTCACTCGCCGCGACCCGTCCGACTTTTGGTGGCTCATTGTTGTGTACGATCTATACACTAAATTACCGGCCGCAAATGGCGACGGTGCGACCAAGGGTCATGCCTATGCCGCAACGGGTGGATAAGCCGGTCGGGCGTGTCATGCGGCACAAGCTGTCGCTCGTTGAGGACGATATCGTCACCAAAGTCCTCGGCTTCCTACCGGATAACCAGTCGGCAATGGCAAATCTTGCCTATGCGGATGTCGTGGTTGCGGGAGGCCTCGGTCTCGGAGCGGCGGAGAACCTTCAGCTTGTGAAGAATCTTGCCCGAGCGATCGGCGCCGAGCATGGCTGTTCGCGCCCCTTGGTCCAGAAGGGCTGGATGCCGGCTGATCGACAGATTGGACAAACTGGCAAGACCATTCGACCGAAGCTTTACATCGCGGCCGGAATTTCCGGCGCCATCCAGCACCGAGTTGGGGTCGAGGGGGCCGATCTCATCGTCGCGATCAACACCGATCCGAACGCGCCGATTTTCGAGTTCGCCCACCTCGGGATCGTCACGGATGCAATCCGCTTCCTGCCCGCACTGACGGAAGCCTTCACCCGGCGGCTGTCGCCGCACAGTCGAGACAAGCTTGCGAGTTGAGGGAGAGGACATGATTGAACAATTCGATGCCATTGTGGTCGGAGCCGGCATGTCTGGAAACGCAGCTGCTTACACTTTGGCAAGCCAGGGGCTGAAGGTCCTGCAGTTGGAGCGCGGGGAATATCCGGGCTCTAAGAACGTCCAGGGTGCCATAATGTACGCGAACATGCTGGAGAAGATCATCCCGGACTTCCGGGATGATGCGCCCCTCGAGCGGCACCTGGTCGAACAGCGACTTTGGGTGATGGACGACACGTCTCACACCGGAATTCATTACCGGTCGGACGACTTCAATGAGGCGAAACCCAACCGCTACACGATCATCCGCGCCCAGTTCGACAAATGGTTTTCCCGCAAGGTGCGCGAGGCTGGCGCGACGGTCCTGTGTGAGACGACCGCGACGGAACTCGTCCGTGATGGCAATGGCAAGGTGATCGGCGTCCGCACAGACCGGGCTGGCGGAGTGGTCTTCGCGAATGTGGTCGTTCTCGCAGAAGGGGTGTCGGGATTGCTTGGCACTCGCGCAGGCCTGCGCGAGATGCCGAAGCCGGAGACCGTGGCGATTGCCGTCAAGGAAATGCATTTCTTGCCCGAAGAGGTCATTGGCCAGCGGTTCGGGGTGAAGGGCGATGAAGGCTGCGTAATCGAGGCCGTGGGCACGATCTCTCGCAGCATGGCCGGGCTCGGCTTCCTTTACACCAATAAGGAGTCGATTTCACTCGGCATCGGCTGCCTGGTCTCGGATTTCGCCGCGACGATGGAGAGCCCGTCCGCCCTCCTGGATGCGATGAAAAACCATCCTTCGATCCGGCCGCTGATCGCTGGCTCGGAGGTGAAAGAATATGCCGCCCATCTTATCCCCGAAGGTGGTTACAGGGCCATTCCGCAGCTATTCGGCGACGGTTGGGTCATCGTCGGCGACGCAGCGCAACTGAACAATGCCATTCACCGTGAGGGTTCGAACCTTGCCATGACCTCGGGTCGTGTCGCGGCTGAGGCGATCATCAAAGTCAAAAGCCGCAACGGTCCTATGACCAAAGCGAACCTTGCGCTCTACAAGACGATGCTGGATGACTCCTTTGTGATCAAGGATCTTAAGAAATACAAGGACATGCCAGCCTTACTCCACACCAATTCCAGCAACTTTTTTGACAGCTATCCGCGGTTGATGTCGCATGCCGCTCAGACCTTCATGCGTGTCGACGGCACGCCGAAGATCGAGAAGGAAAAGAACACCACGGCCGCCTTCATCAACGCGCGCTCGCGCTGGGGGTTGGTCAGCGACGCGGTCCGCCTGGCATTGGCATGGCGCTGAAGAGGGTACAAGATGACGATCGCAGTGACGAAGGTTCGTGTCGAGGACAAACTTTACCAGAACCGCTATCTGGTCGATTCCGGCCGCCCCCATATCATAGTGCGACCGCACGACAAGCCAAGCGCGAACTTGCTTGCGTTGACCTACGTCTGTCCGGCGAAATGCTATGAGTTGAATGACAAGGGTCAAGTCGAGATCACCGCCGACGGCTGCATGGAATGCGGCACCTGCCGGATATTGTGCGAGAAAGGCGGCGACATCGAGTGGAACTATCCGCGCGGCGGCTTTGGTGTCCTGTTCAAGTTCGGATGATCAGCCGGTGCCAAGAGCATGCCGGCAGCGAGCAACTGCGGCACACCATGAGCCTCTCCATCCACTTGCAAAGAGCTAGTGAATATTGGGTTTCGCAATTCAAGTTTCCTCGACTTGGTAGGGGTATCCTCAGGCCACGGGGCGCCTGTGCCGGACTTACCACCGGTAACGTGGTCGAGCCCCTTTGGACAATGTCCGGCCATCGTGCCGGATGGCAGCCACAACGGCCGGTGAGCAAATGGAACGGCACAATCCATGATAAAGACGTATGTGCTAGTGCATGGTGCCTGGCATGGCGGATGGTGTTGGCGGGACGTCGCCGCCAATCTTCGCAAGATGGGATGCCACGTGACCACGCCTACCCAGACAGGTGTCGGCGAACGCGCACGTTTGCTGTGCAAGGACATCACGCCCGACACATTCGTGACCGACATCGTCAACCACATTGTAACGGAAGAGCTGAGCGATGTGATCCTTGTCGGTCACAGTCTAGGCGGCATCAGCATCACCGGCGCCGCCGACCGGATACCCGACCATATCAGCCATCTCGTTTATCTCGACGGCGCCATCGTCGAGAGCGGTCAAAGTGTATTCAGCACCATGCCCCCCGACATCGTCGCCGCCCGTCGAAAATTGGTTGCGGAGGAAGGACGGGGTATCTTCATGCCGACTCCGCCGCCAACAGCATTCGGCACTCCCGAGGGACACTCGCTCACGGACTGGGTGCGGCGCCGGATAACACCGCATCCGGCAGGCACCTACGAAAGCGGACTTAAGCTCGAGCACCCGCTCGGCAACGGCAGACCCCGAACCTATGTCGTCTGCACTAATCCACTCCACCCGCCGATGGCGGGAGCGCGAGAATGGGTCGCGAAGCAGGATGGCTGGGCGTGGCAGGAACTCGCCACTGGCCACGACGCAATGATCCTCGCGCCGACGGAAGTTGCTCTCCTTCTTAGCGCTGTCGGCTGAGGAACCAAGTAGGGGGAGCGGCGGCCGATTCTCAGGCCGTGGCCTTGAGCTCTGGTGCAAGGATGTAGGCCCAACGGGTCGTTCCGGTGGCGCCACCGAAACCACTAGGCGGGAGTGGCCTGTCCTGCCGACGTCGCAAGCTTGCGAGCGTTCCGCCGCGGCCGCAGCCCGTAGCGCCGGGCAACCTCCGAGATCACCGCGTCGGCTCCAGGGTCTCGGAGATGACTCCGTGCCTTGTCGTCCATCGACCAATGCCGCCGACCAACAGCGCCGTTGATCACCCTCGAAAACGCCGAGGCTGCCGCTCAGGGTCAATCGTAAGTTCAAGTTCAGACACAAGCCGATCTCCGATCCACCTCAGAATCGGCAGGCCCACAGATCGCGGGTCCTCCTGGAAGGACACAGCGCTTACCCTTGAAATATGGAGAACCATGGCTTTGCGCCGTCGGCAGTTGAGCTGATCTCGCAATGCTATTTCCCCGGCAACGTCCGCGAGCCGGAGAACTGCGTGCTTGGCGTTCTCCTCTGGAAGGAACCAATCTTTCGGAACGTGGCAATGTCATCGACGAGCTCTCACGGGCCAGCACGATGCCGGTTCGGCGCATCGGCGCCCGCCTGAACACGAGATGGCCACTTGCGATTCTAACGATACGGCCGGACGGGGGCTGGGACCGCGGCGGACGAAGCGTGACGGCTGATCGACACAATGGAGAAGGCCGGCTGGGTTCAGGCTAATGCGGCTCGAATTCTCGGCCTCAAGCTGCGACAAGTCGGCTAGGCGATACGCCGGCATAGTATCGAGGTGAAGGAACTTCTAAGAGCCTGATGAGCCAATCGTCAGGCCAGTGGTCTTGCGCGCCCTGTGCGCGACAAGGAGTGCTTCGTGCTTCTGAACGGATTTGGACTTGCACTGTCGCAAGCAGGACAAAATTGTGTCGCGCCGGCCTGACACAATGCGATATCGACCCGAATAGTGAACTGAAGCCGCTTTTTTCAGTTGGTATGGCTCTTGCACCTTGAACCGCGACGTTACCAGCAACGGAGCCGTTTGATGTCCTCACCGACAGTTTCGATTGAGGGGCCGACTAGCACGACATCCGAGGGTCTTCTGGCAGCCGCGAAATCCGGTGGCTGCGCATCGTCTTCCTACGGCTCGTCGCCGACCAGCCCGGGCGAAGAGGATCCGGCTATTTGGGAAAGGATCAAGGATCACCCCTGCTTTTCGGAGGAAGCGCATCATTATTTCGCGCGTATGCATGTGGCGGTCGCGCCGGCTTGCAATGTCCAGTGCAACTATTGCAATCGCAAATACGATTGCGCCAACGAGAGCCGGCCTGGTGTTGTGTCTGAGAAGTTGACGCCCGACCAAGCGCTACGCAAGGTCATCGCCGTTGCCAACAAAGTTCCGCAGCTTTCGGTTCTTGGCATCGCTGGGCCGGGGGATGCCTGTTACGATTGGGAGAAAACGAAGGCAACGTTCGACCGCGTCATCAGGGAAATCCCCGACATAAAGCTGTGCGTCTCCACTAATGGGCTCGTGCTGCCGGACCATGTCGCCGAGCTTGCCGAAATGAATGTTGATCACGTGACGATCACCATCAACATGGTCGACCCGGAAGTCGGCGCGAAGATCTATCCATGGATCTTTTATGAAAATCGCCGCTACTTCGGCATCGAAGCCGCTCGAATCTTGCACGCGCGGCAGATGCTGGGCCTGGAGATGCTGAGCGCGCGCGGCATCCTCACCAAAATCAACTCGGTGATGATTCCTGGAGTGAACGACCAGCACCTGTTTGAGGTGAACAAAATGGTCAGGGAGCGGGGCGCGTTTCTGCACAACGTGATGCCTCTGATTTCGGACCCGGCGCACGGTACCCACTACGGACTCATCGGGCAGCGCGGCCCAACGGCAACGGAGATGATGGCTCTTCAGGATCGACTTGAAGGTGGCGCCAAGTTGATGCGCCACTGCCGGCAGTGCCGGGCAGATGCTGTCGGCCTGCTCGGTGAAGATCGTGGCCAGGAATTCACGCTGGACGGTATTCCCGACGATGTCGCCTACGATGCTGGCAAGCGTCAGGCCTATCGGCAGGTGGTCGCACACGAGCGCCGTGATCATGAGGCGGCGAGGAGCGAGGCCATCGGTATGGTCAAGGCAACAGACTCCGAAAAGTCGCTTCTGGTTGCGGTGGCCACTAAGGGAGGTGGACGGGTCAACGAACACTTCGGCCACGCGAAGGAATTCCAGGTTTATGAAGTCTCGCCTAGAGGGATCAGCTTGGTCGGGCATCGGAAGGTCGAGCGGTATTGCCTCGGAGGCGGGGGCGAAGACGCCATCCTCGAGGGCGTCATCGCAGCGCTCGAAGGCATACACATAGTGCTATGCGCCAAGATCGGAAATCGCCCGAAGGAACAACTCTCGCGAGTTGGACTGCGCGTAACCGACGCCTATGGCCATGACTACATCGAGACCGCAGTCAGCGCACTTTACGCGGCAGAGTTTGGGATCAGACCACTAGCGGCGACGGCCTGAGCCGTCTCGTCCGATAACCAGGAGTTAGAATGGCTTTAAAGATCATCGCATCCCAATGTACCCAATGCGGGGCCTGCGAGTTCGAATGTCCTTCGGAAGCGATCAAGTTCAAGGGCGACGCCTATGTGATCGATCCAAACAAGTGCACCGAATGCAAGGAGGCCTTCGATACGCAGCAATGCGTGTCGGTCTGTCCGGTACCGAAAACCTGCGTTCCCGCTTGATTCCTACCGAAACGGTCGGGTTCGCCGCACGACGACGCCTGCAACCCGCGACCACAACAAAAGCCTCGAGAAAGGAATGGACAGCATGTGGTCCAGACGCGAACAGGAGGTCGAAATCGGCAGACCGCCACGGTTCATGCAGGGTGAGCGGGTCCGTGCGATACGCCACATAAAAAACGACGGCACCTATCCCGGCAAGGAGATCGGCGAAAACCTCGTGCGGAAGGGCGACGAAGGCTACGTGCGCGACATTGGAACCTTTCTCCAGCAATTCTTCATCTATGCGGTCGAATGGATCGATCGTGGCACGGTCGTCGGCATGCGAGCGCGCGAACTCATTAGCCTCGACAAAGTCGAGGTTCCCTGCGGAGCTGAAGGCATTTCCAACGGGGGAACAGCCGGATGAAAGTAATGATTCGCAGGACCGCTACTGGCTTGTCGGCTTATGTCCCCAAGAAGGATCTCGAAGAGCCGATCACCGAGATTGAGAACGCTGACTTATGGGGCGGGACCGTGACGCTCAGGAACGGTTGGCGGCTCATGCTGCCCGACCTTCCGCGCGACACGCGTTTGCCGATCACCGTCGAGGCGATGAAGATTTCCGACGGGGCCTGATGCCGGTGGGTTCAGTGGCGGAGAGGAAACGCGTATGAACACGATGCTGAGCTGGGACCATCTCGTCGTCGTCCGGGGCAGTTTTGCCAAAAAACTGATTGACCTGCTGAACGGCGCTCTCAAGGCCGATCGAGTGATCCCCTATCTCGGTCCTGGTCTTCTGCAGCTTAACCCACCGGAATCCCCTGTACCTTGCACCCCTGAAGATGTCGCCGCGGCCCTCAACAAGCGGGCGCCTGCCCCTTCCAGGATTCGCACCAATATGTGGTCGGTCGCGCAGTTTATCGAGCAGCGCCGACATCGTCGGACTCTCCAAGCGTGGATGGCGGAGATATTCGCAGCCCCCGCCGAGCCGACCGTTCTTCACGCCTGGCTCGCAACCCTTCAACTGTCTGTCATCATCGACAGCTGGTACGATGGCGCCATGCGAGCAGCCCTTGCAGAGGCCGGCCAAACAGACGTTGTCGAGATACAAGGAACGACGCGCGCGACCGGAATCGGTAACATCTGGACGAGAACTTACGATTTGTCAGGAACAGAACTCGAGGCCGAACAAGTGGCTAGGACGGTGCTCTATGCGCCGCACGGCAGCGTCAGGCCGGCGGCAAACTTCCTCGTGGCTGATTCCGATTACGTCGAAGTCCTAACCGAAATTGATATCCAGACGCCGATCCCGGACGCGGTGAAGCAACGGCGCGTCAACCGGGGTTTTTTCTTCGTGGGCTGCCGCTTCAACGATCAGATGCTGCGCACATATGCCAGACAGCTGATGAAGCGCTCCACTGGCCCACATTTTGCGGTGATCGATTCGGCTACGCTGACCAGAAACGAACGTCGTTTCCTTGCCGAAGGCGCAATCACGGTCATCGACATGCCGATCCGCAACGCCGCGGCTCGCCTCGTCGGGGTCGATGCTAGCCAGGATTAATGGCCGGCGATTGCTGGTGAGTCGCTGCTTGCCTCCAAGGGCGAAAACTCAGTTGGGAATACATTCGTGAGCAGTAATGCTAGTGGCAGCACAACGTAGGCTCTGAATTCGTTGGGCCATGTGAAAGGGTCCGCTGCTGCGGGACGTGAGCACGTTGCGGCGGCATTACGCACATGATCTTGTGACCCCCGTGGCAAAAGAACTGAAGCGCCCGAGTCGCGACAACATATGCAGCGCTCAATGGCTTCGACAAAAATTCGGCACAGTTTCGACAGTTCGCATGCACCTCCAGGGTCAACGAGGTTGATTATGCCTGTTTATGTGGGTCGGCCACGCGAGCAGGAATTCCCACTACCTTTGCCCCGGCGGGAACATCTCGTGTGACCACGCAGCCAGCGCCTACCACTGCATTATCACCAATCGTGACGCCAGGCAGAATGATTGCTCCACCGCCGATCCAGACACGGCTGCCAATGTGAACAGGACGCCCGACCTGCAGGCCGGCCTGCCGCTGCTCGGCATCATGTGGATGATCGGCGGTATAAATCTGCACAGCAGGCCCAATTGCCGTTCCTTGCCCGATTTTGACCTCTACCACGTCAAGAATAACGCAGTTGAAGTTGATGTAGGCATTGGCTCCAATGCGGATATTGAATCCGTAGTCGCAAAAAAAGGGCGGACGGATGACCGTTCCGCGCCCAACCTCTCCCAGCCGCTCGGACAAAAGCTCATGCCAATGCCCCGTGGTCTGCCCCAGCGTATCATTGTACCGCTTGAGCCAAGCCCCGGTTGCCAACAGGTCAGCTTGGATCTCCGGATCCGCCGCATTGTAAAACTCGCCTGCGAGCATCTTTTCTTTTTGGCTACGCATCATAGTCTCCCGTCAGGTCGTGTCCCGTACAGTGATGCAGGAACGCACATCAAACTGCCTCGGCAACTTTGTAACTCGATCTTGCCGGGCGCGCGGTCGGTCACGAGCCGGGGCGACAGTTTCGTCTCGACCAACTTCCAAGAATTTGGATATCGGAGATCAACCGGTCGCAGGGGCCAATACCTGACGAAGTCGGCAACTGTCCAGCGGTCGAACTCACTTTCATGCCCATCTCAGATTGCGTGATATCGAGCGGTAAGCCATCAGCTAATGTATCGACCAGGTCCCGCCAGAGGATTACTCCTTTTTAGTTTGTCAGTCGCAGAGCCCCAGTACGACTGGTGGTAGAAAGCACACGGCCGGAATCTTGGCAGCGCTGTTCACACCCACTTCGTAAGCCTGGCCGATGGGCTCGGCGCCAGAGCACCAATGCTTGACCTGCTCCAGCTCTTGCTCGGCGGGTTGTTTCAGAGACGCTTGATCTCGATACCGCGTTTTCTCAGCACGTAGCCGATCTGGCGCGGGGTCAAACCGAGCAGGCGCGCCGCCTTTGCCTGCACCCAGCCACACTTTTCCATGGCAGCAATGACCGTATCGGCATCGGGCACCCTACCACGAGTCGTGGCAGGGCCTATCGGCGCTTGCCCGTCGCCGACGGGCGGGGCGGCACAGGCGGCGGAAGGCTCGATCGTAGTCGACTTCTCTGACGTCGGCTGTCCGTTCTTCCACAGCGCCGCGGCCAAGCACTGATCCGCGTAACAGGCAAAGTCAGTTCTGAGGATTGATGGACCCGTCGCCAGAACTGCCGTCCGTTGAACGCAGTTTTCGAGCTCTCGGATGTTACCTGGAAATTCGCAGTTCATTAGCACCTCAATCGCTTCGGGAGCGAAGGTCAGCGTGTGATCATTCTCAGTATTGAAATTCTTGAGAAACTGAGCGGCCAAGAGCGGAATATCACCTCGCCTTTCGCGCAATGCCGGCACGCGTAAAGTGACGACGTTGATGCGATAATAGAGGTCTTGCCGGAACTCCTTGCGTTGAACTGCCGTTTCCAAGTCCCTGTTCGTTGCGGCAATCACGCGAACATCAACTTTAATGGTGTGGTTGCTGCCGACGCGCTCAAACTCCTGCTCCTGCAGGACACGCAGCAGCTTAGCCTGGAACGAACCTGATATTTCGCCAATCTCGTCCAGAAACAATGTGCCTTTGTCGGCAGCCTCAAAGCGCCCCTTGCGCAAACTGCTCGCGTCGGTGAAGGCACCCTTCTCATGACCGAACAAGTCAGATTCCAGAAGCGTCTCGGTGAGCGCCGCGCAATTGACCTTGATGAAGGGCTGCTTGGCGCGAGGCGAGAGCTCGTGAATGGCTTTGGCAACCAGCTCCTTGCCGGTTCCGGATTCACCTCGCAACAGGACCGTAGTC
>NZ_RZPL01000600.1:0-3619 GCF_004022805.1 Mesorhizobium sp. M7A.F.Ca.CA.002.04.1.1
GCCATGACCCGCGACAAGAGCTCGCCAAGCTGCTCACGCGCCTGCATGTTGCGCAGGCCCGGCGTGTTGGGCGAGGAGATGTTGACGGTCAGATAGCTGGCGTATTGCGCAAACCGGGCGACGCCGCGCTCATAGTCGCCGATGCGGTCGCTGCTGTCCTTGTTGGCGCCGATGTTGACGCCGACGATGCCGCCACGCCCCTTGCGCGCGGCAAGGCGCTTTTCGGCCGCCGCATGGCCTTCATTGTTGAAGCCCAATCGGTTGATCACCGCATCGTCGGCCGTCAGCCGGAAAATGCGCGGCTTCGGATTGCCGGCCTGCGCCAGCGGCGTGATCGTGCCGACCTCGGCAAAGCCGAAGCCCAGGCCAAGCAGCGCGTCGGGCACTTCGGCGTTCTTGTCATAGCCGGCCGCCATGCCGAGCGGATTGGGAAAATCGAGGCCGCAGATGCTGACCGTCAGCCTGTGGTCGCGGATCGCTGGTGCACCAACCGGAACGCCGCATCGCAAGGCCGCGATCGACAGGCCATGCGCGGTTTCCGGATCGAAGGCGAACAGCAGCTTCTGGCCGAGCCGGTCGAGCACGCTCATTGCCCCTCCAGTGCCGGGAACTGGTGCACACCATCGGAGCCAAGCGGCAGTGGCCGGACCCACAGCACAGCCTTGAGGCCGAGCGGACCATAAAGATGCGGAAACAGCGCACCGCCGCGCGAGACCTCGTATCTCAGCGCAGCACCCAGGCTGGCGCCGTCGATGGCGACCAGCAGAAGGTCGGTCTGGCCGGCAAAGTGCTTTGCCGCCGTTTCCTTGACCTGCGCCGCCGTGGAGAAGTGGATGAAGCCGTCTGCGACATCAATCGGCGCGCCGGTGAAGCGGCCATGCGTTTCGGCCTCGCGCCAAAGCGCCTGCGGGGTTATCTTGTAGATAATCTGAGACATGGTTGCGCTATAGAGCAGTTCCAGGAAAAGTGTGAAACGGTTTTCCCGGGAAAAGCGCATAGCGCTTTCCCTTGGGAATTGCTTCAAAAGATTCCGAACCAGCCATTCGGGAAAGGCCACGCCAAGGGTCTTCCCCATTTCCGGCGCAAACATGCGATATCTGAGGCCTTTGCCATGGAGGACAACATGCGTCTGCAGCACATCTTGATCCCCGCCGCGCTCGTTTCGCTGGTCGCGGCTTCAGCTTATTCGGAAGAAACCGACCGCTACCGGCTGGAAAAGTCGGCCACCGGCTATATCCGCATGGACACCCAGACCGGCGCCATGTCGATCTGCGACGAACGCTCCGGCCAGCTCGTCTGCAAGATGGCGGCCGACGAACGCGCCGCTTTCCAGGACGAGGTCGACCGCTTGCAGACCTCGATGAAGGCGATGGACGAGCGCGTCACCAAGCTCGAGAATTCGCTCTCCGCCCGCCTCGAATCGAAACTGCCGAGCGAAGAGGATTTCAACAAGACGATGGGCTACATGGAGCGCTTCCTGCGCGGCTTCATGGGCATCGTCAGGGATATGGACAAGGACAACGGCGCCCAGCCCAATTCGCAGAAGACCTGAGCGTTTCAACCACGGGAGGCGGCGCACTGGCTTTGCCGCTTGAAAACAGCGCGCAGCCGCTCATAATCGTCCAGTTGAACCCGAAAAGCCAAAAATCATCGGGGATTCGGGGAGGGACATTTGCCGGCAGGCTATTCTTTCGTCATCGCCGACGATCACCCGCTGTTTCGCGGTGCGCTGCGCGAAGCGCTCGCCGGCATCGGCAATGTCGCCGCCATCCATGAAGCCGGCGATTTCGAGAGCGCCAAGGCGCTGGTCGTGGCCAACGAGGACGTCGATCTGGTGCTGCTCGACCTGTCGATGCCGGGCGCCAGCGGCCTCTCCGGCCTGATCTCGCTGCGTGGCATCCATCCGGCGGTGCCGCTGGTCGTGGTGTCGGCGCATGACGATCCGGCGACCATCAGGCGGGCGCTCGACCTCGGCGCTTCCGGCTTCATCTCCAAATCGGCCAGCATGGAAGAAATCCGCAGCGCCGTGCAATCGGTGCTTGCCGGCGATATTGCAGCACCCGTCGGCGTCGATCTCGGCATCGAGCGCGACCCTGAAATATCCGACCTGATCAAGCGGCTGCAGGCGTTGACGCCGCAGCAGACCCGGGTGCTCGGCATGCTGGCCGAGGGCCTGCTCAACAAGCAGATCGCCTATGAACTCGGCGTCTCCGAGGCCACCATCAAGGCGCATGTCTCCGCCATCCTGCAGAAGCTCGGCGTCGACAGCCGCACCCAGGCGGTGATCCTGCTGTCCAAGATCGGCAGCGACCCGCTGCAGCCGGCGGGTTAGACCCCTATTCCGCCGCCGGCGCCAGCGGCCTGACCCTGGCCATCATCGAGCGCAGTACCGCTGGTTTGAGCGGTTTGTTGATCACCGCAATCTCGAGCCCGCCGGCGGTCGTGCGCACCTCGTTGGAGCGGTCGGCGGTGACCAGCACGGCCGGCAGGGTGTCGCCATGGATCGCACGCAGCCTGACGACGAGTTCGAGGCCGGTTTCGCCGTCGAGATGGTAGTCGGCAAGGACGATGTCCGGGCGATGTATCTTCGCGGTCTCCAGATCCTTTGAACCGGACGCGGTGTCGACGTTGCAACCCCAGCCTTCGAGCAGGAGCCGCATGCCTTCGAGGATGCGGGCGTCGTTGTCGATGCACAGCACGTGCAGACCGGCCAGCGAGGCTGTCGCGCGGGCGGGAGCCCTGGCTTCGATCTCGCGTCGTGCCTGCACGGCCGCGACGGGCAGGATAACGGAGAATCGCGTGCCCTTGCCCGGACTGGAAAAGATGCGGATCTCCAGGCGCAACACCCGGGCGATGCGGTCGACGATGGAGAGGCCGAGACCGAGGCCCTCGGCCTCGCGCGCGCCCTCGTCGAGCCGGGTGAATTCGCGAAAGACGGTGTTCAGCTTGTCGCCGGCGATGCCGATGCCGGTGTCGATCACCTGGATCTCGGCCAATTCGCCGCGCCGCCTGACGCCAACCAGCACGCGGCCGCGGCGCGTGTATTTGATGGCGTTGGAGACGAGATTCTGGATCAGGCGGCGCAGCAAATTGCGGTCCGTCGTCACCGTCAGCGATGACGGCATGATGGTCAGCTCGAGCTTCTTTTCGGCGGCCAGCGGCCGGAAGTCGTTGCCGATCTGGCGCAGCAATCCGTCGAGGTTGAAGGCGGTGTCATCCGGCTTCATCGCGCCGGCATCGAGGCGGGAGATGTCGAGCACGGCGCCGAGAATGGTCTCGACGGATTCCAGCGAGGATTCGATGTTCACGGCCGCCTTGCCGGCAGGTCCCTTGCCGGCCTTCTCGATCAGCGAGGAGCAATAGAGCCGGGCGGCGTTCAGCGGCTGCAGGATGTCGTGGCCGGCGGCGGCGAGGAAGCGCGTCTTGCCGAGATTGGCCTCCTCGGCCAGCATCTGTGCCTGCGCCAGTTCCTCATTGACCCGGGTCAGCTCGATGGTGCGCGTCTTGACCCGCTGCTCCAGCGATTCATTGGCCCTTTTCAGCGCAAGATCCTGCTCGACGCGCCCGGAAATGTCGGCATAGGTGGCGACGATGCCGCCGTCCGGCATCGGGTTGGAGC
>NZ_RZPL01000601.1:0-3610 GCF_004022805.1 Mesorhizobium sp. M7A.F.Ca.CA.002.04.1.1
CTGCTGCCCAACGCAAAGGGCCTTGGCGGACCGTTCGGATGCCTCAACCGGGCTCGCTTCGGCATTTCCTGGGGCTCGATGGGCGCCGCCGAGGATTGCTGGCACCGCGCCCGCCAATACGGTCTCGACCGCAAGCAGTTCGGCAAGCCGCTGGCCGGCACGCAACTCTACCAGAAGAAGCTTGCCGACATGCAGACCGAAATTGCGTTGGGATTGCAGGCGTCCTTGCGCGTCGGGCGGCTGCTGGATGAAGGTAAGATGGCGCCGGAAATGATCTCGATCGTCAAGCGCAACAATTGCGGCAAGGCGCTGGACATCGCCCGCCAGGCCCGCGACATGCATGGCGGCAACGGCATCCAGATCGGCTACCACGTCATGCGCCACGCGCAGAACCTGGAGACGGTCAACACCTATGAAGGCACGCATGACGTGCATGCGCTGATCCTGGGAAGGGCGCAGACGGGGTTGCAGGCATTTTTCTGAGCCGGTAACCGTTGCTTAAATTAGGTGCACCGCAACATCTCTGCTTGGAGAATGGCCGCCAGATGTGTCAGGGTTCAGCGAAATCGTTTGAAACGCTGAATTCCGGGGCCCCATGGCAATTCTGGCAGCCGTCTACCACCTGACCCATTACAAATACGACCGGCCGGTGGTTCTCGGGCCCCAGATCATCCGGCTGCAGCCGGCGCCGCATTCCCGTACCAAGGTGCTGAGCCATTCGCTCAAGGTCGAGCCGGCGAACCACTTCGTCAATCTGCAGCAGGATCCTTACGGCAATTTCCTCGCCCGCTTCGTCTTTCCGGAGCCGGTGACGGAGTTGAAGATCGAGGTTGACCTCGTCGCCGACATGACGGTCTACAATCCGTTCGATTTCTTCGTCGAGCCGTCGGCCGAGGCGTTTCCGTTCGAGTATCCGGAAGAGATACGCGACGATCTCGCCATCTATCGCACTCCGGAGCCGGCGGGACCGCTGCTGTCGGCGCTGCTGAAGACCATCGATCGCAGCGCTGCCAACACCGTCAATTTCCTGGTCGATCTCAACGCGCGGCTGCAGCGCGAGATCGCCTATATCGTGCGCATGGAAACCGGTGTGTTCTCGCCGGAAGAGACCTTGGCCGCGAAAAAGGGATCGTGCCGGGATTCGAGCTGGCTGCTGGTGCAGATCCTGCGCAATCTCGGCATCGCGGCGCGCTTCGTTTCCGGCTATCTGGTCCAGTTGAAGCCCGATCTGGTGGCGCTGGACGGTCCAGCCGGAACCGCCGTCGACTTCACCGATCTGCATGCGTGGTGCGAGGTCTATCTTCCCGGCGCCGGCTGGATCGGCTTCGATCCGACCTCGGGCCTGCTCACCGGCGAGAGCCATGTGCCGCTGGCCGCCACGCCGCATTTCCGCAACGCGGCCCCGATTTCCGGCATGGCGAGCTTCGCCAATGTCGAATTCGGCTTCGAGATGCGGGTCGACCGCATCGCCGAACATCCGCGCATCACCAAGCCATTTTCGGACGAAAGCTGGCAGGCGCTCGACGCTCTGGGCAACAAGGTCGATAAAGCACTTGCCGCCGGCGACGTGCGGCTCACCATGGGCGGCGAGCCGACTTTCGTGTCGATCGACGATTTCGAGTCGGCCGAATGGAACACCGCCGCCGTCGGTCCCACCAAGCGCGAAAAGGCCGACGAACTGATCCGTAAACTGCGCGAGCGCTTTGCGCTGGGCGGCTTTCTCCATTACGGCCAGGGCAAATGGTATCCGGGCGAAAGCCTGCCGCGCTGGACCTTTTCGCTCTACTGGCGTGCCGACGGCCAGCCGGTGTGGAGCGATCCGTCGCTGATCGCACGCGAAAAGAGCGAGGCCGACATCGGCCCGAAGCAGGCCGAAAGCCTGCTCACCGCGATTGCCGGCGAACTCGGCATCGACAAAGCCATGGTCAGCGAAGCCTATGAGGATCCGGCCGAATGGCTGCTCAAGGAAGGCAAGCTGCCCGACAATGTCGATCCGTCCAACTCTAGGCTGGAGGATCCGGAAGAACGCAGCCGCATGGCGAAAGTGTTCGAACGCGGGCTGACCAAACCGTCCGGCTATGTGCTCCCCGTCCAGCGCTGGAACAGCCAGGCATCGGATCCGCGCTGGCGTTCGGAAAAATGGAAGACGCGGCGTGGCCGGCTGTTCCTGGTGCCAGGCGATTCACCGGTCGGCTACCGGCTGCCGCTCGGCACGTTGCCCTATGTGCCGCCGGAGCAATTCCCTTATATCGTGCCGGTCGATCCGTCACTGCCACGCGGCCCGCTGCCCGCGCGTGAAGCCATACTGGCCGGACCGGCTCCAGCCGAACTGGAAGGCGCCGACGAGATGGCGCGCCGCCAGCAGGCGGCATCGTTCACCGCTGCGACCGGCCAGCAGGAGCGGGTCGAGCAGGAGATCACCGAGATCGGCGGCGCGGTGCGCACCGCACTTTCGGTCGAACCGCGTGATGGGCGGCTTTGCGTGTTCATGCCGCCGGTCGAGGCGCTGGAAGACTATCTCGAACTGGTCGCGGCGGCCGAGAACGCGGCGAAGGCGATAGGCCTTCCCGTGCACATCGAAGGCTATGGCCCGCCGCACGATCCGCGCCTCAACGTCATCCGCGTCGCGCCTGACCCAGGCGTCATCGAGGTCAACATCCATCCTGCATCCAACTGGCAGGATTGCGTGGCGACGACGACGGCGATCTACGAGGAGGCGCGGCAGACACGGCTTGGCGCAGACAAGTTCATGATCGATGGCCGCCACACCGGCACCGGCGGCGGCAACCATGTCGTGGTCGGCGGTGCGACACCCAATGACAGCCCGTTCCTGCGAAGGCCGGACCTGCTGAAGAGCCTGGTGCTGCAATGGCAGCGCCATCCGTCGCTGTCCTACCTGTTCTCCGGCCTGTTCATCGGGCCGACCAGCCAGGCGCCACGCTTCGACGAAGCGCGTCACGACTCGCTCTACGAGCTTGAGATCGCTATGGCGCAGGTGCCGCATCCAGACCAGGGCAACGCACCCTTGCCATGGCTGGTCGACCGGCTGTTCCGCAATTTGTTGACCGACGTCACCGGGAATACGCATCGTTCGGAAATCTGCATCGACAAGCTGTTCTCGCCCGACGGACCGACCGGCCGGCTGGGGCTGGTCGAATTCCGCGGCTTCGAGATGCCGCCCAATGCGCGCATGAGCCTCGCGCAGCAACTTTTGGTCCGCGCCATCATTGCCCGTGCCTGGAAGAGCCCGCTCGACGGCCGTTTCGTGCGTTGGGGCACATCGCTGCATGACCGCTTCATGCTGCCGCATCATGTCTGGGCCGATTTCCTCGACGTGCTCGACGACCTCAAGCTCAACGGTTTTGAGTTCCGTCCCGAATGGTTCGACGCCCAGCTCGAATTCCGCTTCCCGTTCTGCGGCGAGGTTCAGCATGCCGGCATCAAGCTGGAACTGCGCCAGGCGCTGGAGCCGTGGCATGTGATGGGCGAGCAAGGCGCGATCGGCGGCACCGTGCGCTTCGTCGATTCCTCGGTCGAACGGCTGCAGGTCAAGACCGAAGGGCTGAACCCGGAGCGCCACGCAGTCGTCTGCAACGGCCGCATCGTGCCG
>NZ_RZPL01000602.1:0-3609 GCF_004022805.1 Mesorhizobium sp. M7A.F.Ca.CA.002.04.1.1
GTATCAGATGGCAGTTTGTCCACAATTCGATGCGCTGTCAGCTTCGTCGGGCGACTGGGGACAAGTTTGGGGACGGCTTTTTTCGCCTACAGTCCGTCCACAGGACCTGCCTTTCACCGCTCTGCCTAACGCTTTGACTCGATTGATCGATTCCGACCTATCCCCAGAACCCTACATCTGGGAAAAAGAAGCACGCGACAATATGTTGGCTGGTGTTTTCCGGGGCAAAGCGGGACAGGTGGCAATCACCAGAACCAACAGACTCTTAGAATCAGAAGAATCTTAGATATAAGAATCTTTGATTATAGAAGAGGCCGGAAGAAGCGAGCGCTCGATGCCCCAGAACCGGATCATGCTGGATGTCCTGAAGGGCAAGGCTCATTTTCCGCCTCCGCTCTGGATGATGCGTCAGGCAGGGCGTTATCTGCCGGAGTATCGGGAGACACGCAGGCGAGCAGGCTCGTTCCTCGATCTCTGCTATGATCCAGACCTTGCCGTCGAAGTGACCTTGCAACCGATCGAGCGCTTCGGCTTCGATGCTTCGATCCTGTTTTCCGATATCCTTGTCGTTCCGCATGCGCTTGGCCGTGACGTCCGTTTCGAAGAGGGCAGAGGGCCGCTGCTGACGCCGATCACCGCGCCGCAGATTCTGGCTCTGGAAGGCAAGGTGTTTCACGTGAATCTCGAACCGGTCTACGAGACGGTTCGCCGGTTGCGGGCCAAATTGCCCGACGAGACAACCCTGATCGGCTTCTGCGGCGCGCCGTGGACGGTGGCGACCTACATGATTGCCGGCCATGGCACGCCCGACCAGGCGCCGGCGCGGCTTTTTGCCTATCGCGAGCCGGTGGCCTTTCAACGATTGCTGAAGGTGCTTGCCGAACATTCGGCCGCCTATCTCATCCGCCAGATCGAGGCGGGCGCGGATGTGGTGCAGATTTTCGATTCCTGGTCCGGCGTGCTGGACGATGAAACTTTCGATTTGTTCTGCGTTCAGCCGATGGCCGAGATCGTTGGCCGGGTGCGGGCGGTTTATCCCGATGTCCCGATCATCGGTTTTCCCAAGGGCGCCGGTTCGCGCTACCGGACCTATCGACAGAAGACCGGCGTGACGGCGCTGGGGATCGACTGGACGGTGCCCCTGATCGCGGCGAAGGAATTGCAGCGCTCGGGTGCGGTTCAGGGCAATCTCGATCCCTTGCGGCTCGTCGCTGGCGGCAAGGCGCTGTCGGATGGCGTCGAGGCGATCCTGAGAGCGCTGGGAGACGGGCCGCTGATCTTCAACCTCGGTCACGGCATCACGCCGGAGACGCCGATCGCCCATGTCGAGGCGATGGTGAAACAGGTGCGGAGCGCGACACGCTGATGGCTCAGATGAACAACACGAACAGCACCGGCCAGGCGATGATGCGCATGATATCAGGTATCGCCGTGCTGATCGTTTTCACCGCGCTTTTGTATTTCGCGGCACCCGACAGTTTTTACCCCTGGGCCAAGGCGATCCATATCCTCGCCGTCATCTCGTGGATGGCGGGCATGCTCTATCTGCCGCGGCTGCTGGTCTACCACACCGATGCCGAGAAGGGCTCGGTGCAGTCGGAAACCTTCAAGGTGATGGAGCGGCGCCTGCTGCGCGGCATCATCAACCCGGCGATGATCGTCACCTGGGTGTTCGGCCTGTGGCTCGCCTGGAAGGGTTTCGGTTTCCAGGGCGGCTGGCTGCACGCCAAGATCGGAGCGGTGCTTTTGCTGTCCGCCGTTCATGGCTATCTGGCCGGCGCGGTGCGCAAATTCGCCGAGGACCGTAATGAAAAACCGGCCAGGCACTGGCGGATGGTCAACGAGATCCCCACATTGCTGATGATCGCAATCGTCATCCTGGTGGTGGTCAAGCCGTTCTGATGCATGTCGCTCAAAAACGGCCAGGAGACTGCGACAGGCATTGATGCGTTTAGGCCTTCATAGGCCATGCAAAACGCAGCTTGCTCTTTCACCCGACCGACGATAAAAGACGGGTCTTCCTTCCCGTCATGCGCCGCCCCTCGTTGTTTTCGGCCGCGCCCGGCATTTGTCGCATCCCGCCGATATTTTCCCAAAGCCTACCCAGACTCCATCTATTCAAGGTCCGTCTATGCAAGAAATGAAACTCGCCGAGTTCAAGAACAAGAAACCGCCAGAGCTGATCGCTTATGCCGAATCGCTCGAGGTCGAAAACGCCAGCGTCATGCGCAAGCAGGAGCTGATGTTTGCGATCCTGAAGAAGCTGGCCGCCCAGGAGATCGAGATCATCGGTGATGGCGTGGTCGAGGTGCTGCAGGACGGTTTCGGCTTCCTGCGCTCCGCCAACGCCAATTACCTGCCAGGTCCCGACGACATCTATATTTCACCGTCGCAGATCCGGCGCTTTTCGCTGAAGACCGGCGATACTGTCGAAGGGCCGATCCGCAGCCCGAAAGAGGGCGAGCGCTATTTCGCGCTGCTCAAGGTCAACACCATCAATTTCGACGATCCCGAGAAGATCCGTCACAAGATCCACTTCGACAATCTGACGCCGCTCTATCCGACCAAGCGGCTGAAGATGGAGATCGAGAATGTCACCACCAAGGACATATCGGCCCGTGTGATCGACCTGGTGGCGCCGATCGGCAAGGGACAGCGCGCCTTGATCAACGCGCAGCCGCGTACCGGCAAGACGGTTCTGATGCAGAACATCGCCCACTCGATCACCGCCAACCACCCGGAATGCTATCTGATCGTGCTGCTGATCGACGAGCGGCCGGAAGAAGTGACCGACATGCAGCGCTCGGTGAAGGGAGAGGTGATCTCCTCGACCTTCGACGAGCCCGCGGTGCGCCACGTGCAGGTCGCCGAAATGGTCATCGAGAAGGCCAAGCGCCTGGTCGAACATGGCCGCGACGTCGTCATCCTGCTCGATTCGATCACCCGTCTCGGCCGCGCCTACAACACCGTCGTGCCGTCATCCGGCAAGGTGCTGACCGGTGGTGTCGACGCCAACGCGCTGCAGCGGCCGAAGCGCTTCTTCGGCGCCGCCCGCAACATCGAGGAAGGCGGTTCGCTGACCATTATCGCCACCGCGCTGATCGATACCGGCAGCCGCATGGACGAAGTCATCTTCGAAGAGTTCAAGGGCACCGGCAACTGCGAAATCCAGCTCGACCGCAAGGTGGCCGACAAGCGCATCTATCCGGCCATGGACATCCTGAAGTCCGGCACCCGCAAGGAAGACCTGCTGGTTTCCAAGCAGGACCTGCAAAAGATCTTCGTGCTGCGCCGCATCCTGGCGCCGATGGGAACCACCGACGCGATCGAGTTCCTGATCGACAAGCTGAAGCAGACCAAGACCAATGCGGATTTCTTCGATTCGATGAACACGTAAGGGGATGGGGTAGCGATCCTTCGCGCCCCCCTCTGCCCTGCCGGGCATCTCCCCCTCTAGGGGGGAGATTACGCCCTTGGTCGTTTTCGGCAATTATCAACGCCGTAAGGTGAACGGAACAGCGAAGCTGCCGATCTCCCCATTTTGAGTGGGCGATGGCCGGTAGGCCAGAGGGGGGCGTCTCTCGCCGGCGGTTAGCAAAACTATCGCCG
>NZ_RZPL01000603.1:0-3589 GCF_004022805.1 Mesorhizobium sp. M7A.F.Ca.CA.002.04.1.1
ATCACGCATCTGCCGCGCGTCGAGCTGCCCGGCAGCGACACGGTCTATATCTCCATCGTCGACCGCGACCGCAACGCGGTCTCCTTCATCAACTCGACCTATTATTCGTTCGGCAGTGGCGTCGTCGGCCCGAAGACCGGTATCGTGCTGCAGAACCGTGGTTCGAGCTTCCGCCTCGACCCGGCGCATCCGAACGCGATCGCGCCGGGCAAGCGGCCGATGCACACGATCATGCCGGGCATGGCGACGAAGAACGGCCGCGTGGTGATGCCGTTCGGCGTCATGGGCGGCGGTTACCAGCCGTTTGGCCATGTCCACCTGCTCACCAACATGATCGATTTCGGCATGGACCCGCAGCAGGCACTGGATGCGCCGAGGGTGTTTTACAACGATGACACAGTGGAAGCCGAGCGTGGCGTTCCCACTGATGCAACCGAGGGCCTGCGCCGGCGCGGCCACCGCATCGCCGAACCGCATCATCCGCTTGGCGGGGGGCAGGTGGTGCTGATCGACTGGGAGAAGGGGACGCTGACCGGCGCTTCCGATCCGCGCAAGGATGGTTTGGCGCTTGGCTATTGAGGTGATCCGTTGTCCAATGGCGCCCATATCGAGGCAAGCCCGTCAGAAGGGCTCTCGCCAGTAATCGTTCGAAATCCAGCCGGTGATCATGACCCAAACTGAAACCCACGCAGATCTCTCCCGCCGTCTCGCCGCCGGCGCCGACGACGCCCCCGCCATTCTGGCGCCCGACAGGGCAACGCTCAGCCATGGCGGATTGCGCAGCATGATCGCCGACACGGCAAAACAGCTGCATGCGCGCGGCATCGGCCGCGGCGACAGGGTGGCGATCGTGCTGCCGAACGGGCCCGAGATGGCCACCGCCTTCGTCGCCGTGGCGGCCGCCGCCTCTACGGCGCCGCTCAACCCCGCCTACCGGGCCGACGAGCTCGATTTCTACCTGACCGACATCGGCGCCAAGGCGATCCTCGTCGCGGAGGGTGAGACCGGCCCCGCGGTGACGGTGGCCGAACGCCTCGGCATCGGCGTGCTGCGGCTCGTCGTGCAGCCCGGCACACCGGCCGGCAGTTTTGCTATCGAGGGCGCGGCGATCGGACCGAAGGCCGCGCCCGACATGGCGCAAGACAGCGACATTGCGCTGCTGCTGCATACCTCCGGCACGACATCGCGTCCAAAACTGGTGCCGCTCAGCCATGCCAACATCGCGGCCTCGGCAGCTCATATCGGCGGCACGCTTGGCCTGACGGCCGATGACCGTTGCCTCAATATCATGCCGCTGTTCCACATTCACGGCCTGATCGCGGCCGTGCTGTCGTCGCTGGCTGCCGGCGGCAGCATCTACTGCACGCCGGGTTTCAACGCGCTGCGCTTCTTCCAGTGGCTGAGCGAGGCGCAGCCGAGCTGGTACACGGCGGTGCCGACCATGCATCAGGCGATCCTGGCCCGCGCGGCACGCAACACCGAGGCGCTGGCGGCGGCGCGCCTGCGCTTCATCCGCTCGTCCTCGGCGTCGCTGCCGGCGCAGGTAATGACTGAGCTGGAAGCGACCTTCGGCTGCCCAGTGATCGAATCCTACGGGATGACCGAGGCGGCTCACCAGATGGCCTCGAACCGGCTGCCGCCGGGCCAGCGCAAGCCCGGCAGCGTTGGTGCCTCCGCCGGGCCGGAGGTGGCTGTGATGGCGCCCGACGGGCGGCTGCTCGATGCAGGCGAGTCCGGCGAGATCGTCATCCGCGGGCCCAATGTCACGACGGGCTACGAAAAGAACCCGGATGCCAACGCCACGGCTTTCGCGCATGGCTGGTTCCACACCGGCGACCAGGGCGTGCTGGACGGGGACGGCTATCTCAGGGTCACCGGTCGGCTCAAGGAGATCATCAATCGCGGCGGCGAAAAGATCTCGCCACTCGAGGTCGACGATGTGCTGATGGACCATCCGGCGGTGGCACAGGTCGTCACCTTCGCCATGCCGCATGACAAGCTTGGCGAGGAGGTGGCGGCGGCGGTTGTGCTGCGCGAAGGCATCAGCGCCGCTGAGAGCGACATCCGCACCTATGCCGCGACGCGGCTTGCCGACTTCAAAGTGCCGCGCAAGATCCTGATCCTGGACGAGATCCCCAAGGGCGCGACCGGCAAATTGCAGCGCATCGGCCTTGCCGCCAAACTCGGGCTTTGACGATGAAGATCACCATCTTCGGCGCCGGTGCGATCGGCGGCTATCTCGCTGCCAAGCTTGCCGCCGCCGGCCGCACCGATCTCTCGATCGTCGCGCGCGGCGCCCATCTGGAAGCGATCAAGGCAGATGGCCTGCGCCTGATCGAGGATGGCCAGGAGACGTCCGTCCCCGTCCGGGCCGCCGCCAAGGCCGAGGAACTTGGCGTGCAGGATTATGTCGTGCTGGCGCTGAAGGCCCATTCCCTCACCCCGGCGCTCGACCAGATCGCACCGCTGCTTGGGGACCACACATCAGTCGTCACCATGCAGAACGGCGTGCCGTGGTGGTATTTCCACGGCGTCGGCGGGCCGCTCGAAGGCACCAGGCTGAACGCGGTCGATCCCGGCGGCGCGATCTGGCAGCGGATTGGACCGGACCGCGTCATCGGCTCGGTCGTCTATCCCGCGGTCGAGGTCGATGCGCCGGGGCTCATCCGCCATGTCGAGGGCAAACGCTTCTCGCTCGGCGAACCCTCGGGCGAGCGCAGCGAACGGGTCACGCTTCTGGCCGAGGAGATGGTCAAGGGCGGCTTGCAGGCGCCGGTGCGCGAAGACATCCGCAGCGAGATCTGGGTAAAACTGTGGGGCAATCTTTCGTTCAACCCGATCTCGGCGCTGACCGGCAGCACGCTTGCCGCGATCGTTGCCGACGAGGGCACCCGCACGCTCGCCCGCACCATGATGCTGGAGGCGCAGGCGATCGGCGAAAGCCTCGGCGTGCGTTTTCCCATCGCGGTCGACCGGCGCATCAAGGGCGCCGGCGATGTCGGCGAGCACAAGACCTCGATGCTGCAGGACCTGGAGCGTGGCCGGCCGATGGAGATCGACGCGCTGGTGAGCGCGGTGCAGGAACTTGGCAGGCTAACGGACAAGCCGACCCCGACCATCGATGCCGTGCTGGCGCTGGTGCGGCGGCTGGCGGTGGAACGCGGGTGTTATGGATAATGGGCTCGGGGTTGATCAGCACCGTGGCGAGGGCGCGACGATCCAGGCCTTGAAGCGCCTTGGCCTCATCTCCCAGCTTGACCAGGGTTAGCAGCATGCTGAACGCCATTCACCACGTCGCGCTCATCTGCACCGACTACGACCGGTCGCGACGGTTCTACGTCGAACTCCTCGGCCTCGATCTGATCCGGGAGGTTTATCGGGAGGAGCGGCAGTCATGGAAGGCGGATCTGCGGATCGGGTCGGCCCAACTGGAATTGTTCTCCTTCCCTGCACCGGCGACGCGGCCGTCCCACCCAGAGGCTACAGGCCTGAGACATCTGGCATTCGCGGTGGCTAATCTTGATCCCGTGATTATCCGCCTGGAAGCCGCAGGCGTTGCCGTCGAGCCAATCCGGATCGATCCATACAC
>NZ_RZPL01000604.1:0-3577 GCF_004022805.1 Mesorhizobium sp. M7A.F.Ca.CA.002.04.1.1
TGCCTTCAGCGCCGCATCCTGCGAAAGCCGTGCGGTGTCGGGCGTGTTCTCCAGCGGTTTTTCGCTGATATCGGCGCCATCGATGCCGAATATCCGCATGAGATAGGCGGCCTGGCCACCGAACTCGGTTTCCTGGCCGGAGGGGAAGCGCACCACCTGTACGTTGAGCTCCAGCTGCTTGAAGGTGAGCCCAGCTCTCTCCAGCGGCCCGCCGGTCAGCCAGCCGGCATCGACGCTCTCGTCAAGCTGGGGTGTCCAGCGTCCGGCAACACCGACGCAGCCGCCATCGGCGTCGGGGGTGGCGCTGTAGACCGCATTGAAATTGAATGGCAGGCGCGACGCCAGCAGCTTGCCGTTTTTGCGAAAGCTGTAGGCCAGGCGGTAGATGAAGCGCACCTCGCCGCAGCTCCTGTCGCCTTGCAGCACCGCGAAGTCGCGACGATCGAGCCGGTTGACGACGCCGACCAGCCGGAAGCGCGCGGCGTCGGTCTTCAGCCAGCGCATGTCCATGATGCGGCCGACATTGCCGTCGGTGACTTCGTAGAGCGTCCGGCCGCCGGCTTTCATATCGGCACGCAGTGCCGCAACATCGGAGGCAACCGTTTCGACGATGGCGTGAAAGGCCGGCGCCTCGTCGTAAAGCGTCTTCAGACCGCCCTCGCCGTCGACCCCGAAAACATCGGCGAAACCGAAACCCCTGGCATCGAGTGCGGCGAGCACCGCCGGATCGTCGACGATCGTCACAGGACCTTCGGCGCGCGCCGTCGGCGCCATGAAGGCAGCGATGAGGGTGGCAAGCAACAGAACGAGCGCGCGGCTCATTGGGCAGCCGTGCGCGCGTCGAAGAGTTCGCGCAACACCGGCACCAGTGCCAACGGCAGGTCCTCGGCGATCAGACCGGGTCCGAACCGGCTGCCGGCCTCAGCATGCAACCACACCGCCGCGCAGGTGCCCTCGAAGGGCCGCATGCCTTGCGCCAGCAAACCGGCAATGATGCCCGACAGCACGTCGCCTGACCCGGCTGTGGCCAGCCACGGTGCACCGCTGGAGTTGATCGCCGCTTTGCCATCGGGTGCTGCTATGACCGTGTCGGCGCCCTTGTAGACGATGACGGCGTTGGCCCGCGTGGCGGCCGTTCGCGCCTTGTCCAATTTCGACATGGTTTTGTCCCCGGCGATATCAGGGAACAGGCGGCCGAATTCGCCCTCATGCGGCGTAACTATCAAGGCAGGCGCATTCGGCTGACGGGCAGCTTCGAACAGCGCCTGAGGCTGATGGGCCAGCGACGTGATGGCGTCGGCATCAAGAACCATCGCACTGGCGTGGTTCGCGGTCGCCTCGTCGCGTGCTTCCTCCTCCAAAGCCTTGATCAGCTGCAGGGCGAAATCGCCGACCTTGGGCTTTGGCCCAAGCCCCGGTCCGAACACCAGCGCCCCGGGATGGCGCACCGTTAGAAATTCCTGCACCTCCTCGAGCGAGCCCGCCTCGCGCAGCATGATCGAGGTCAGGTGAATCGCGTTCACCTGCATGGCGTTGCCAGGCGACAGCACGGTGACCGCCCCTGCCCCGCTTCTGGCGGCGGCCAGCGCCGACAGCCGCGCCGCGCCCGTAGCACTGGGACCGCCGGAAAAGACGCCGACATGGCCGCGCTTGTATTTGTGCGCATCCACCGTCGGCACCGGAAATTCCTGCAACCACAGGTCCGGCACATTCTCGAAGGTCGAGACGGCGAGCTGGGCGATAATGCCGTCGCCGATGCCGATATCGGCGAGCACGATCTCACCGCATTGCCCGCGCCCCGGCAGCAGCAGGTGGCCAGGCTTTTTCCGCGCGAAGGTGATGGTGACCTCGGCACGAAACGCCCTGCCCAATATGTCACCGCTCCTTCCAGAGACGCCGGACGGCAGGTCGACCGCGACCACGGGCAGGCTCAGGGCTGTCACTGTATCGATGGCTTTCGCGGCGTCGCCGGACAGCGGCTTCGACAGCCCCGCCCCATAGAGCGCGTCGATCACGATCGAGCCAGGCTTGGCGTCAAAGTCAGACAGCGGCCGGGGCTTGATCGGGCATTCCGCGGCGGCGAGCGCCGCATCGCTTTTCGGCCTCGGCGCGCCGGATGCCCAGACCGATGTGCCGACGCCGCTGCCGGCCAGGATGCGGGCAACGACATAGCCATCGCCGCCATTGTTGCCGGGCCCGCACAGCACATGGATGTGCTTTGCCGAGGGGTAGCGCTTGAGAACCTCGGCCGCGACCGCTCCACCAGCGCGCCGCATCAGGCCGATGCCGTCGGCTGGGCCGGCGGCAATCGTCAGCCGATCGGCCTCGCTCATTTCGGCCGGGGAAAGAAGTTCGTTGCTCATGGATTGCCGATCCGCATGCGATCAAGCATTGTCCGATTTCGATCCTAAGCAAACAAGGGGGAGTTGCCGAGATCTGCAGCCATAACGTTGGCACGAAAGCATCGCGGGCAGAAAATTGCCTGGGGGATAGGCAATATGCCCGATTTTTGTGCGGACGTGGGTGCTGGCGCTGTGTAGGCTCTGGCAGTCCATGCCGCTTCCGGTGCAGCGAATGACGCGAATTTGCATCCCGGTGCGGCGCGGCTTTGAAATCTTATGAGACCGCTTAGAATCCGCTGAATTGGCACAGTTCGTGCTTGATGGAGGCGCAAGCGGGGGGTCACAACCCGTTTTTTTGGCAGTGGAGGCCACTTTTTACATGAAAAAGATCGAAGCGATCATCAAGCCATTCAAGCTCGACGAAGTGAAGGAAGCGCTTCAGGAGGCCGGACTGCAAGGCATCACCGTCACCGAAGCAAAAGGCTTCGGTCGTCAGAAGGGCCACACCGAACTCTACCGCGGCGCCGAATATGTCGTCGACTTCCTGCCCAAGGTGAAGATCGAGGTCGTGCTTGGCGACGACGCGGTCGAAGGTGCGATCGAGGCCATCCGCAAGGCGGCCCAGACCGGTCGTATCGGCGACGGCAAGATCTTCGTTTCCAATATCGAGGAAGTCGTGCGTATACGCACCGGCGAAACGGGCATGGACGCGGTCTGACCGACCGCGCCATCCTCCCGAAAAACGTCATCATCAAAAAAAGTCATCACACAGGGATACATGACATGACGACAGCCAAAGACATCATGAAGCAGATCAAGGACAACGACGTGAAATTCGTCGACCTGCGCTTCACGGACCCGAAGGGCAAGCTGCAGCACGTGACGATGGATGTCATCGAGGTCGAGGAAGACATGTTCGCCGATGGCGTGATGTTCGACGGCTCGTCGATTGCCGGCTGGAAGGCCATCAACGAGTCCGACATGGTGCTGATGCCCGATCCGGAAACGGTCCACATGGACCCGTTTTTCGCGCAGTCGACCATGGTCATCCTGTGCGACATCCTCGATCCGGTTTCGGGTGAATCCTACAACCGCGATCCGCGCGGTACGGCCAAGAAGGCCGAGGCCTACATGAAGGCCGAAGGCATCGGCGACACCATCTTTGTCGGCCCGGAAGCCGAATTCTTCGTGTTCGACGATGTGAAGTACAAGGCGGATCCCTACAACACCGGATT
>NZ_RZPL01000605.1:0-3555 GCF_004022805.1 Mesorhizobium sp. M7A.F.Ca.CA.002.04.1.1
GGCGGCGACGAAGCCGTCGAGGCTTTCGGTCAGCACCGTGTCCACCGAATTGATAAACTTCTTCACGGCCGTCTCCTCCCGAAATAGGCCTTCCAAAGCAATTCCAGGAAAAGTGTATCGCGGTTTTCCGTCCGGAATTGCGTAAAACAAGAGTTCGATCAGCCACTCTTGCCGGTGATGCTGGTGATCTTTTGGATAAAATCGTTCACCGCCTTATCGAGCGCGGCGTTCTGCTTGTCGTCGCCGAAATCCGGCACGATCAGCGAGACATGCCGCGTCTTGCGCATGCCTGATGCGATCGACATCTTGCCTGGATGCGCCTGGTGATAGGCGGCGAGAAACTGGTCGCGCTCGGCCGGGCTGAAATGGCAGACGGAAAATATAGCCGGCAAATGTTTTGACGGAATCGGGATCGAATAGGCAGGACTGGAAATCTGCGTGACGAAGCTGCGGTGCTTGCCGAGCGCATCGGCCAGGCGCTGGCGCATACCGGACGGGCGCTGGTCGATGACCTGCGACAGGATCGTCTTGTAGGCGCGGATCGCCTCTTCGGAACCGGGTTCGGGTGTCCTGTCGACCATGCCGGCCGCGCCTAGACAGAAACGTCCGCGACGGCCGCCTTGGCCATGGCGAGTTGCGCCGGCGCGACGGAAAGATCGCGCAGGCCGGCCTCGATCAGTGACGGGATCGAGGCTGGATCGCCGGCTGCATCGCCGCACAGGCTGACCGGGATCTCTTCCCGCTGGCCAAACGCCGTCACGGCAGCGATCAGCCGCAGCACGGCCGGATGACGGACCGAATTGAGATGCGCCACGGCAGCGTTGTCGCGGGCGGCCGCCATGACATACTGGGTGAGATCATTGGAGCCGATCGAGAAGAAGGCGGCATCGGTAAAGGCTTCCGGTACGATCGCCACCGAAGGCACTTCGACCATGATGCCGAGCGGCGGCATGTTGTGTGCGACGCCGCGTGCGGCAAGTGCAGTCTGCTCTTCGGCGAACATCGCCGCTGTCTGTCGGTATTCCTCCACAATGGCGATCATAGGGAACATCACTTTCAGGCTGCCATGGACAGCGGCGCGCAGCAGCGCCCGGATCTGTACACGAAACACCTCGGGTCTTGCCAGCGACAGCCTGATCCCGCGCAGGCCGAGAAACGGATTGCTCTCCTCGACCGTAAAGCCGGGCACCGGCTTGTCGCCGCCGGCGTCAACGGTGCGGATCGTCACCGGTTTTTCACCGGCCCACTCCAGCACCTTGCGATAGGCGCGATACTGCGTCTCCTCATCCGGCAGCGTCTTGCCGAACAGGAATTCGGTGCGCATCAACCCGACTCCGTCGCAGGTCGTAATGTCGATGAGGTCGACATCGGACGGGTCGGCGATGTTGACCTGCACGCGCACCGCCGTGCCGGCCTTGGTCACCGCCGGTCGCGCCAGGAACGTCCCGGCCCGGTCGCTGCGCGCCCGGAATGATGAGGACGATTGGCGAAAAGCAGCGATTTCAGTCTTGGAGGGTGACAGCACAATGCCGCCATGTTCGGCGTCGAGCAGCGCTGTGCCGGTTAGACGAGCCAGCGAAGTGCCCAACCCGACAACCATCGGCACGCCGCGCGAACGCGCCAGCATGGCGACGTGGCTGGCGGTGCTGCCCGCCTTCAGTGCGATGCCGCCGCCGCGGCTCCAGTCGGTTTCGAGAAAACGCGTCGGCGCGATATCCCAGCCGTAGAGGATGGCGCCGGTTGGCGCCTGGACGTCGCCATCCTCGGACAGCGCCCGCAGCACCTGGTCCCTGATATCGCGTATGTCGGCGGCCCGTGCGCGGAAATAATCCTGGTCTGACGCGTCGTAGCCGGCAATCTCGGTATCAAGCGCTTGCCGCCAGGCTTTGTCGGCTGGCAGGCCGGTGCGGATCGCGGCAAAGGCCGGGCTGCTCAGCGCATCGTCTTGCAGCATGGCGATCTGAAACTCGAGAATGTCGGCGGCATCGCCCTCGGCCATCTCGCTCAATGCGGTGAGACGGCTTGTCGCGACGGCGATTGCGGCTTCGAGCGCGGCCTTCTCGTCGTCGGCTGTTTCTTTGCCGACATAGGATACGACAGTCTGGTCGAGGTCGAACAGTGGCCCCTCGGCATAGCCGGCCGAGGCCGAAATGCCTTGCAGTCTAAGCGGTTCGGACATGGTCCGCGCCTTCGTCGAAATCGCGCCGCACCAGTTCGACCAACGCGTCGACGGCATCATTGGCGCCGTCACCGCTGGCCCTGATGTGCAGCACGGTGCCCTTCGGCGCCTTGGCCGCCATCACCTTGACGATGCTCTTGGCGTCGAACCATGGCCCGTTGGCGGCGAGCGCGATCTCCACCTCGGCGGCAAAACTCTTGGCCAACTTGGTGAACTTCACCGAAGGACGCGCGTGCAGACCCACCTCGTGGGTGATCACAACGGTCGCTTCGGCGGATGCGGACATGTCTTTCAAAATTCCCGTTCGTTCACGACGGCGACAATTCATGTGCCGTCGCCACCACTTCCCGCAGCGAGGCGCCGCCGGAGGCCTCGGTCGCTGCCATCACCGCGCCTTCGACGATCGGCGCGTTGCAGACTATGATCTTGTGCGAGCGTGGCTCGCCGATCATCTCCACCGCCATTTCCGAGTTGGTCTCCGCGCCGCCGAGATCGACCAGAATGGCGACACCGGCTTCCGACCAGGCCTTGTCGATGGCGCCCATGATCGCCTCGACATTGGTGCCGAGCCCGCCATGGCCGTTTCCGCCGCACCATGCAAGCGGCACTTCGTCGCCCACCATCTGCCGCACCATGTCGGCCGTGCCCTCGGCAACCAGCGGCGAATGCGAGACGATGACGATGCCGACATTGCTCATGCGCTTTCCCCGAGGCTGTGCGCCACTGTGCGCACCAGCAGCGCGGTTGAGCGCGCGCCGGCGTCCATATGACCGATCGATCGGTCGCCCAGGAACGAGGCGCGGCCACGCAAGGCTTTCATAGGCACGGTCGCGTCGGCCGCGGCGTCGGCGATATCGGCGATTTCAAGAGCTGTCTTTCCCTGCAGCAGCGCGTCATGCACCGGCTGCAGCACGTCGAGCATGGTTTTTTGTCCGATCTGCGATTTGCCGCGTGCTGCCACAGCTTCGATCGCCTTGCCGAACGCCGCCGTCAGATTGGCGCGATCGGGTTTCGCCGAAATCTCCTTGCCGAGTGCCAGGAACAGGGTGCCGAACAGCGGGCCGGAGGCGCCGCCGACCGTCATCACCAGCTTGGTGCCGATCGCCTTCAGGGCATCGGGCAGCGGTTTGGCCGAAAATGCTTCGGCTTCGGCGCGCACGGCCTCGAAGCCGCGCTTCATGTTCAGCCCGTGGTCGCCGTCGCCGATCGCCTGGTCGAGCGCCGTCAATTCCTCGGCGTTCGCGGCGATCGTATCCGCGGCGGCCGCGATCAGCCGGGCAAGGTTCAACGCCGCCATGTCACCCGCATTCCCGGTTTCCATCTTGCCGGCAGTATCGAAAGAACGGTCATTCGACAACTGGAGCATACGTCAGGCC
>NZ_RZPL01000606.1:0-3551 GCF_004022805.1 Mesorhizobium sp. M7A.F.Ca.CA.002.04.1.1
CATCTGCGCGCCACGGATGATGGCGCCGAGGATGTTCATCGAGGCCAGAAAATCGTCGCGCATCTCGTAGACCCGGCGGCCAACCGCCTCCAGCGCGCGAATGACGATGTTGGGCGGTCGCACCGGGCCGGATTCGGGTTCGCGCCGCACGGCCTCGCCGACAGCTTCGAGCAGGATCGAAGCGATCTCGCTCTGGCCTTGCATCTGGATTTCGACACCCTTCTTCTCGAAGGCGCTGACCAGCCGGTCGATCAGCCAGGCGCCGGCAGTGTCCATCTTCTCGATCTTGGAAACATCGAGCGCCAAGATTTTGAAGCCGCTTCGCTTTTCGATCTTGCGCATGTCGGCGTCGACGAGTGCAACGGTCCGTGTCGTCCAGATTCCGGAGAAAGCGCAGCCAAGAACGCCGTCCTCCTCGCCGATCGCCACGCGCGGTTCGTGGTCAGCCTCCCCTGCGGTCGTGCCGCTTGCGTCGCGCTTGCCGATGGTCAACATGGCGTCCTGTTTAGCCTGACGGGTCTGACCTGTCGATTTGCCGACAACGCTTGTCGCACAGCAGGAGCAGAAAAATATGGCGCGTGTCATTTCGGTCGAGGCCGAGCGTTTTCCCATCGCCGGAACCTTCACCATTTCGCGCGGTTCCAAGACCGAAGCCGAAGTGATCTCCTGCACGATCAGCGACGGCGGCCATTTCGGCCGCGGCGAATGCGTCCCCTACAAGCGCTATGGCGAGACGATTGAGGGCGTGCGCGAGGCGATCGACGCCATGCGCGGCCGGATCGCCGATGGCATCAGCCGCAGCGCCTTGCTCGATGCCATGCCGGCCGGAGCCGCCCGCAACGCCTTAGACTGCGCCCTATGGGATCTGGAGGCGAAGCTCAGCGGAACATCGGTGGCGGTTGCGATAGGTGCTGTTCCCTTGCAGGCGCTCGAAACCGCCTACACGCTGTCGCTGGGCGAGCCGGAGGCGATGGCGGCGCAGGCCCGCGCCAATGCGGCGCGGCCGCTGCTCAAGGTCAAGATCGGCGGCGACAACGACATTGCCCGCATCCGGGCGGTCAGGCAGGCAGCGCCAGACAGCCGCATCATCCTCGACGCCAATGAGGGCTGGAGCGACGACAACATCGTTGCGAACCTCGCCTTTGCCGCCGAACAAAGCATCGCGCTGATCGAACAGCCGCTGCCGGCCGGTCATGACGAGATCCTGCGCCATATCGCCCATCCGGTGCCGATCTGCGCCGATGAAAGCGTGCACGAGGCTAAGAATCTCGAAGCGCTTGTCGGTCTTTACGATGCCGTCAACATCAAGCTCGACAAGTCGGGGGGCCTGACGGCGGCACTGGTGCTGCGCGATCGCGCCCGCGAACTCGGTTTCGGCGTGATGGTCGGCTGCATGGTCGGCACCTCATTGGCGATGGCGCCAGCGGTGCTGCTTGCCCAGCATGCCGATTTCGTCGACCTCGACGGTCCGCTGCTGCTTGCCCGCGACCGGGTACCGGGCCTTGTCTACCAGGGATCGCTGGTGTCACCGCCCGATACGGCGCTCTGGGGCTGAGCGCGCAGCAAGGCCGATCAGCGCCAGTCCGATCAACGCAATCGGGATCATGGCAAAGAAGCCGTCGACACCGAGACGGTCGTAGAGCGGGCCGGACGCCAGCGTCACCACCGCCATGAAGAAGCCGTTGGAGAAATAGGCAATGCCTTGCGCGGCACCTGTCCGCTCCTCGGAGATCGTTTCGCCGATCATCTTCTGCAGCCCGATCAGCCCCAGCGCCACCGAGACCGAGTGCAGCGACTGGACAGCGAAGAAGCCGGGAATGCCGAGGCCGAGCGGCCAGACCAGCGGAAAGGCGATCCAGCGCACGATGGAGCCGATTCCGGCCATCACCATGACCGACACGACGGAGAACCGGCCGAAAAAGCGGGTGAACATCATGAACATGCAGACTTCCGACACCACGCCCCAAGCCCATAAGAGACCGACTACCGAATCGCCGAGGCCGATCGACTTCCAGTAGATGGAGACGAAACCGTAGAGGAATGCGTGGCTGGCGGTGATGACGCCGACGCCCGTGGAAAAATACAGGAAATACGGGTTGAGAAGCTTCGGCGCTGAATGCTGGATGTCGGTGGCCGACAGCGGCGAGGCGCGCCGCGGACGGCCAAGGCGCGGCGCCAGCAGGCCGGCGGCAAGGGCGGCGGCAAACGCCACCAGAATGATAACCGGAACGGCTTGTGAACCGGTTACCGACAGAATGAAGCCGCCGGCGATATTGGCGAACAAATAGGAAATCGAGCCCCATTTGCGCATGCTTGTGTAGTTCGAACCGAAGCGGCGGACACCCGAAAGAGCCAGCGAATCGGCGATCGGCGAATGCGGCGTCCAGACGATGGTCAGCGTCAGCGAGACCGCCAGCACCATCGCATAGGTGGGTGTCAGGAAATAACCTGCCGACAAAAGCAGCGACGCAGCCATCAGCGCGACATAGACATCGGCGCGGTCCCTGGCACGGTCGGCCAGCGCGGTCAGCAGCGGCGTCGTCACCACGCGCAGGAACATCGGCGCCGCCAGAATGACCGCGATCTGCTCGGCATGAAAACCCTTGGCCTGCAGCCACAACGGAAAATACGGCAAATGCGTTCCGAGCGGCACGAAAAGCGTCGCGAACATCAGGCTCATGCGCAGTTCGAAATGGCGCGGCTTGACGAGTTGTTCGGGCGAGAGCTGCGGCAGGGACATGAATCGATCCAATCGCGCTGTATTCGGCCGGAGGGCAACGCGTATCGATCCCTTAACATGGACGAAAACCGGACGAAACCGGTTGGACTAATTGATTGATTCCGAAGCCGAAAGGACTTCGGACTAGGCCGCCTGCCCTACCCGGTCCTCGATGAGCAGCGGGATAAAGGGCTCGTCCGGCACCTCGGGCAGCACCTGCGCCCAAGTCAGGATTTCCATGCGGCCGTCAAAATGCTCGACCACAGCCGTACAACTTTCCACCCAGTCGCCGGTGTTGATGTACTGGACATCGCCAAAATTTTCGATGACGGCATGATGGATGTGGCCGCAGATGACGCCATCGACATGCGAACGGCGCGCCTCGTCGGCAAGCATGGTCTGGAACGAGCCGATGAAGTTCACCGCCTTCTTGACGTTGTGCTTGGCCCAAGACGAAAAGGACCAATAAGGCAGGCCGAGCAGCTGGCGCAGCCGCGTCACCACGCGGTTGACCAGCATGGCCGCGTCATAGGCGTGGTCACCGAGATAGGCGAGCCAGCGCGCATTGTGGACCACGGTGTCGAACTGGTCGCCATGGATGACGAGCAGCCGCTTGCCGTCGGCGGTCTCGTGGATGGCGCGATCGGCAACGACGATGCCGCCGAAATGCACGCCCTGGAACTGGCGGGCGAACTCGTCATGGTTGCCGGCGATGTAGGTGATGTTGGCGCCCTTGCGCGCTTTGCGCAGCAGTTTCTGCACGACGTCGTTGTGGCTTTGCGGCCAATGCCAGCTCCGTCGCAGCCGCCAGCCATCAACGATGTCACCCACC
>NZ_RZPL01000607.1:0-3548 GCF_004022805.1 Mesorhizobium sp. M7A.F.Ca.CA.002.04.1.1
CATCCACAGGGCGAATGTCTTCGGCGCGCTGACCATGACCAGTGCGGCCGCCCAAAGCGAGATGCCGCCGACATAGGACGGCACGCTGGCCTCAAGCCCCGCCGCATTGCCGGCCATCAACAGGGTCTCGCCGGCCAGGAAGGTCAGGAAGCCGGCCGCTATGCAATCATTGCCCAGCCGCTGGTGTTTCATCGTCAGCAGCGCGGTGGCGACCACGAGAGCCACGCCGTCGATCGTCCAGAGCGTTTCGCGCAGCGGCGCGCTGGCGACGAAGGTGCCGGCCAGCCCGAAGGCGCCGCCGCAAGGCCGACCGCGGCGGTGGTGTCTGATGTGGTGCGCATTTGAGGGGAGAGAATACCCCGAGGTGGGTCTGCCCTCCCGAACACAACAGTCGCGCTTCTCAGAGCCACGCAATCGGAGAAATGGCCATTTCGTGGCCCCATCGCCGCGTTCGCGCAGGATATGATGCCATCCCGACTCACACTTCAATTTAACCTGATATCAATCGTCTTTTCGTCGCTCGTGGAAAACGCCCCGACTGCATATGCTTCGTCTTCCAAGATCGGCTCGATCATCGCAGTCGCGTAGATTATCTGATGCTCTACCTTACTTTCCTTCGAGATACGGAGGATTTGCAGTTGGAAGTTTTGGCTGCGGATTGCCTCCACCCCCATGTTTTCGTGAGTATCAATCATGCAGAAGCGGGGATGGCGAAAGAACTCCGTCTTAGTTGCTGCAGCAAGGAATCCCAGGTAGAAGCTGCTTTTCAAAATCGCTCTGGAGCTAGCCGAGAAGTAATTCTCCCCGTCTACAGCGATCTTGTTTTGCCCAAACGTAAAGCTGATAGTTTCAGGGTCCTCAAATATATCTTGCCGCCTCAAATCGTTGCGTAGAAGCTCCTTAACCTCGTTAGAGATACGAGTATAGGCGATGGATAGTCTATTCTGCTGTTGAGCGCGAAGTGCATCATTGTAGGATTTTAGCCCAGCGATAGCACCTTCCAGCTCCTCGCGCCGACTCGAAAGCTCTCGTATAGTTTCAACCAATTTGGCCTTCTGATCTAAATCTTCGACCTGTCTCTCCAAGTATCCGGCTCGTCGGTGCAATTCTCCGATACGGTCTCGTAATGTAGTCGATGGCAATCGTTGCACCGAAGCAAGATGTTGGGACGCCTGTTGCCAATCTTCTTCGAGTCGCCGCAGTGAAATATCCAATCGGGTTAGGCGCTCACTTCGCTTCCTTTGAAGTTCCTCCGATTGGTTGATCTGGAGGCTGGTGTCAAGAATCAGACCGGAAATGCGTACTTGGGTCTGTTCGGAGTCAAATGGCGTTTTGCACAAATGGCAAGAATGTGGAGCAGGCTCATCCTCCAAAGGCGCGTAGCAGGCTGGACACCACTGAAAACTGACCTCTCCGATATTTTCGACCACATTCTCAGAGTCCTTCAGGGCCTCGATCTTGTTCCGGAGGCTAACAATGAAAGCATCGGAATCAGCGATCGTAAGCGTGAGGGCGTCACGCTCTTGACGGGTCCGCACGAGGCTCGACTGAATCTCTTGGACCCGCCTGTAAGCGGTTTCTTGCGAGTCCAGTGTGAATTGGTCCTTTGCATCGCTGGAAAAAAGTGCGGCCTCAGATTGTTCGATCGCAGTCTGAACCGCAGCCCGGTCCTTCTCCAGGTTATGTCTCTGAGCCTGAATCCATTCGGTAGTTAATCCCTGGTCCGGCCCTCCTACTCTGCCCAATATCGTAAATAGCGAGTGTAGCTGCCCAATTACCTTGTCCAGCTCTTTGCTATACTCCTTTATTTTTTGCTCGTTATCGTAAAGATCGCTATCGTATGCGCCACAAAGGAGTCGTCCTACCGTATCTCGCAAATTTGCTTGATCAAATCTTTCGAAACGAAAGATGTCCTCTATTGGGCTTAGCTGGTCAGCGTACAGCAATCTAAGTATCTGATGCATAGTTATGTTGCCGGACAGATCGCTTGATACCTCCGGAATTCCCAGGAGGCCAAATATTGCTTGCGAAAAGCTCTCGCGATTGCTCGTACCTCTATATGGATAGCGTATCCAGTCGGATCGGGCAGCCCCTGTCGCCATCTCGTATGGGCCACCAAAAACTTCCATTGGCTGCTGCCCGGTCGACTCGGAAATCTCTCTGCTAAGGGTCACTATGCGCCCGTTTATACGCGCCTCAACGACAACTCTCGTGCAAAGGCGAGCCACTGCGCTCCAATCGGCGAGTTCTCCCCCGAGTCCATAGAAGATGAAATTTAAAACAGTCGATTTTCCGGAGGAATTATCACCACGGACGACATTAACGCCCTCATGGAACTGTTCGTTGTAAACAACGAGATGACCCCGCTCGACCACAACACGCGTCACTATCAGCGTAGGCTCATACCGCATCATATCGATGCTCCAACAGGCCAGTTCTCGCCTTCAGCCCGTTATCCCCTTGCAGAGGATAGTCCGATGCCAGAGTGGCCAAGAAATCCATGAGGTCGGACTGAGATTCGTTGATCTCGGCTACTCGTTCCGCGAGACTCCGAGGAATTGTGGACCCTGTGGCTCTAACTTCCTTTTGCGCAAGCGCATCGACACTCACCAAAGACTTGGCGGCAAGGGTTTGAATGGCCGCTGCTTGCATAGGGCGCATACGTTCGAATACCAACCTGGCATCGGGTAGCTCGCCATAAGGTTTAGTAAAAGCATATCGGTCTGATAGCTTTTTGAACTTCTGATGCTGGGCTGTCAGCCGAATGTCCCGAACTTTGTGAGGGAACAAAAGGTAGAAATCCAGAATCCGCAACTTATCGTAGGCCAGCGCCTCCGAAGGGCCGAGCACATTTCGTAGACGTAAAAACCTAAAAACCGCATGAAAAGCGTCAAAAGCAGGCTGAAAGGAGAGCTGAGTCATTTATGCCAACGGACGAAACATTGTTCTGCCAGCCAGTAAATCATCCCCATTGCGGTGTTATGATCTACCTCCAGGACGCTTGCACCGCAGTCCTCAACAGTTGGAATCACAATTAGCTCATTCATGAACTTGTTTATTTCCACCACGCCACATGTAGAAATTTGTGGGAGGATTATATCATTAAACTGCCGTTCAGCTCTCGCCAACAGATATACGATTATCTGTTGAGCAGAATAATAATGAGACCAGCGCTCTAGAAGTTTGACGAACATTTCCTTCATTTCGATGGCATCAGAGTAGGAATCCTCTCGGCCACTCACGCTCAACTTTGCGCGTAGTCCCCGAACACCGTCGTGCGATCGTTGAGAATAGAACCGTTTGAGTCTGTCGATGGTGTCTCTGGCTACTTGATTTCTTTCAATTTCAAGCTCAAGCTTTTGTAACAGCTTTTCGATCGCGCTTACGCGGTTTGCGGCGATGTTCTTGTAAGTATGGTTGATGTCGCGAGCCGCCATGTCGCGACCCGCGCTGGCTCCCGACTGATCGACTGTGGTTGAATTTGCCGTCACGCTACGCGCCTTTATCGACACGTTACTTCGTGCTCGTCTTGTCACGTCCTACTAAGT
>NZ_RZPL01000608.1:0-3543 GCF_004022805.1 Mesorhizobium sp. M7A.F.Ca.CA.002.04.1.1
CTGCCGGCACCGTGCTTGCCGTCATCCAGGTGCAAACGCCCGCGGCATTGGTCGACACCGCCTATGGAAGGCTGCTGCTGATCAAGCTCGGGCTGCTGGTCTTTCTGTTCACGCTCGCTGCCGTCAACCGCTGGAAACTCACGGCATCGGCCGAGGCGGGATCGACGGAAGTTCAACGCAGGCTGGTCCGCTCGATCGGCGTCGAGATGTTGATCGTGTTGGCGATTTTCGGCGTTGCCGCGGGCTGGCGCTTCACACCGCCGCCACGAGCCCTGGCGATCGCGGCAGCGCAACCGGTGTCGGTCCATATCCACGCGCTGCAAGCGATGGCCGATCTCAACATCACTCCAGGCCATGCCGGCCCGGTCGTTGCCTCGATGGTCATCATGAGCGGCGATTTCGGCCCGCTCGACGCCAAGGAGGTAACGCTTGTGCTGTCAAAGCCCGATTCCGGCATCGAGCCCTTGAAGCGCGCGGCAACCAAGCCCGGCGACGGCAGCTGGCGCGTCGACAACCTCGTCATTCCGCTGCCCGGCCGGTGGACGGTGCGCATCGACATACTGGTCTCGGATTTTCAGATGGTGAAGATCGAGGCGCCCGTCGACATCAGGCCGTAGGCGGGACTGCCAGGTACCTCTACACGGGCACGACCGACAATCCGGGCAACACAATTCGGCGAGGCGGTTGACGCAGGCGTCAAGGCCCGTCAATCATCGCCCGCAAAATCGCGGTCTCAACAAACGATCCGAGAGCAGGGAAGAAACGATGGAAAAAGCCGAAATCGGCCTGATCGGCCTTGGCACGATGGGCTCCAACCTGGCGCTCAACATCGCCGAGCACGGGCACCGCATCGCTGTCTTCAACCGCACCAGGGCGCGCACCGATGCCTTTGTCGAGAATGCCGGCGCACTCAGGGACATGGTCGTGCCCTGCTACAGCCTTGAAGAGCTCGCCGCCGCGATCCGGCCGCCGCGCCCGATCATCATCATGGTGCTGGCCGGCAAGCCGGTCGACGAACAGATCGCGGCACTGCGTGGCGTGCTGTCGGCCAACGACATCGTCATCGATGCCGGCAACGCCAATTTCCGCGACACGATGCGGCGCTTCTCCGAGCTTTCCGGTTCGGGTCTCACCTTCATCGGCATGGGCGTGTCCGGCGGCGAGGAGGGGGCACGCCACGGGCCGTCGATCATGGTCGGCGGCACGGAGGACTCATGGAAGCGCGTCGAGAAGGTGCTGACGGCGATCTCCGCCAAATTCAAGGACGAACCCTGCGCGGCATGGCTCGGCACCGACGGCGCCGGACATTTCGTCAAGACCATCCACAACGGCATCGAATATGCCGACATGCAGATGATCGCGGAGATCTACGGCATCCTGCGCGACGGCCTGGGCATGGGCCCGAAAGAGATCGGCACGGTGTTTGCCAACTGGAACAAGGGCCGGCTCAACTCCTACCTGATCGAGATCACCGCCAAGGTGCTGGCCGCCGACGATCCGAAGACCGGCAAACCGGTGGTCGACATCATCCTCGACCGCGCCGGCCAGAAGGGCACCGGCAAATGGTCGGTCATCGAGGCGCAGCAGCTCGGCATCCCGGCCACCGCGATCGAGGCGGCGGTGGCGGCGCGCGTTCTGTCGTCGATCAAGGACGAGCGGCTGGCGGCGGAAAAGGCCTATGGCAACATCGGCGTGACGAAGATTTCCGGTGACAAGGACGCCTTGCTGAAAGATCTGGAACTGGCGCTGTTCGCCGGCAAGATCGCCGCCTACGCCCAAGGTTTTGCGGTGATGAGCGGCGCGTCGAAGGAATTCAACTGGAACCTGCCGATGCCGACCATCGCCAGGATCTGGCGCGCCGGCTGCATCATCCGCTCGCAGATGCTCGACACCATGGCGGAAGCCTTCAGCAAGGGCGGCGCCTCGACCAACCTTCTGATGGCGCCGGCCTTCATCTCGCTGATGCAGGAAGCGCATCCGTCGCTGCGCCGCATCGTGGCGAGGGCTTCGGAGGCCGGCTCGCCGGTTCCGGCGCTGTCTTCCGCACTTGCCTATTTCGACAGCTATCGCCAGGGCCGCGGCACCTCGAACCTGATCCAGGCGCAACGCGACTTCTTCGGCGCGCACGGCTTCGAGCGTATCGACGACAAAGGCGCGTTCCATGGGCCGTGGGGAAGCGGTGCGGCTGGCTGACAAGCCGGCCCAAGAGCCTAAACGGAAACCGGGGGTCTGAACGCCTGAACCTCGCTGGTGGCGACCAGGCGCTGCAGCGAGCCGGGTGCGGCGCCGCCGATCCAGCCGAGCACGGAGCGGGCGAGATCGGAGCCGGCCAGGCGGAAGTTCTCGTTGACGACGAGCAATTCCGGCCGGAACAGGTGCAACAGGTCCGACGACTGCTTGGACACGACATCGACGTCGCGGCCAAGTTTGAGGCCGGCATCTTCGATGCCGGCGACGATAGCCAGTGTCGCGGCGGCAGCGCTGCTGACGAAGCCGTCCGGCCTGTTCTCGCGGCGCATCACCTGCGCGGTCCTGGTCCTGATCTGCTCGATCGTGTGATCGATGGAAACGGTGTTGAACGGAATTTCGCTGGCGCCGACCTCGCTCAGCGCATCGGCAAAGCCGTTCAGCGTGTGGCCATAATAGGTCAGCCCGGGTGGCGGCGACAGAAGCGCCAGCTTGCGCCTGCCCATGCTCGCCAGGCGGCGCACGGCTTCCATCGCGAATACATGGTTGTCGAAGTCATGGTAGGGGTGGACCAGGCCCATGTCGGTGCGGCCATGCGTGGCAAAGGGCATGCCGTGCTCGAGCATGTAGCGGGCGCGTGGATCGTTCGGTTGGGTGCGCGAGATGATGACGCCATCGGCCGAGCCGGTCTCGACGAGATAGCGGATCGGCTCCATCGGATCCTGCGAGCGGGAATAAGGCGTGACGATCAGGTGATAGGGCGTTTCGGCGAGCACTTCCGAAACGCCGTAGATGATGTCCGAGACGAAGCTCATGATCTCGCGGTCGGTGTTGAGCACGAGGCTGATGACATTGGTCCTGCCGGTGCGCAGACGCACGCCGGCGCGGTTCGGCCGGTAGCCGATCTGCTTGGCGACGAGTTGGACGCGGCGCCTGGTTTCGGCGCCGATTTCCGGGGCATCCTTCAAGGCGCGTGACACGGTGGTGACGCCGAGCCCGGTCATGAAGGCAAGCGTCTTCAACGTCGGCCGTCCCTGTGCCGAGTTCTCCCCGTTCTTGTCCGTACGCTGTCTGTCCATTCGTCCCGCCCGTCAGGCGCATAGCAGCCGCGGGCCATGTCGGCAATCGCCGTCATAGCGATACGATATGCGTCCCAGCCCCGGCAAAGCGTCAATATACTGAAACGTTACAGATTGCCAGTATCGAGATGTATGTCCTCGTCACGAGGTGGATGGTTCTTTTTGCGAAACGCATTGGGATTCCAGGAGAAATCGCCCTGCCGCCGCCTTTTGCCCGTATCAGGCGGCATTTCGGTGTTTGCGCCGCAGCAAACCATGCTGCAGTGCATGAGAAGCG
>NZ_RZPL01000609.1:0-3531 GCF_004022805.1 Mesorhizobium sp. M7A.F.Ca.CA.002.04.1.1
TCAATGTGCAGGTCAGCGTCGCCGTCAACGCCTGGTATGGGCCTTTCTTCGACTATGTGCAGGGGCTGATGTCGGGGACTGGAAAGTCGACCAACAGCGAATTTTATATCGGATTGGCTGATTTTTCGTGGCTCGCCCTGGTCGGCATGAATGTGCAGGTGGTCAACGCCTTCATCGTCAGTCACTGGATCTTCCGTTGGCGCACGGCGATGAACAACTACTTCGTCGAGAATTGGGGCAGGCTACGCCATATCGAGGGTGCCTCGCAGCGCATCCAGGAAGACACGATGCGGTTCTCGCAGATCATGGAAGATCTCGGCTCCAGCTTCGTCCAGTCGATTATGACGTTGATCGCATTCCTGCCGGTCATGATCCAGTTGCAGGCCCATATCACCGAGTTGCCGATTATCGGCGCGATTCCACAGCCATTGGTTGTCGCAGCCCTTGCCTGGTGTCTGTTCGGGACGATCTCGGTCATGGTTGCAGGTCTGAAACTTCCAGGGCTGCAGTTCCGCAACCAGCGCGTTGAGGCAGCCTACCGCAAGGAACTCGTCTACGGCGAGGATCACGCGGACCGGGCCCAGCCGGCCACCACGGCCGAGCTGTTCGAGAATGTTCGCCACAATTATTTCAGGCTCTATTTCCACTACATCTATTTCAACGTCGTCCGTTACACCTACCTGCAGGCCGACAACATTTTCTCGCTGCTGATCCTCGGTCCCTCGCTGGTGGCGCACAAGATCACGTTCGGCGCGCTGAACCAGATTTCGAACGCATTCGGCAAGGTGACCGGTTCACTGCAGTTTCTGCTCACCTCCTGGTCGACCATCGTCGAGCTGCAATCGGTCCACAAGCGCCTGCGCGCCTTCGAGGCGACGCTGCAAGGCGAGCCGCTGCCCGATATCGACCAGCGCTATCTGGCAAGGCAGGGCGCTGAGGATCCGGCCTAAAGATCGAGGTTGGAAACGAACCGGGTTGGCGGCTCAGCCGCCGACCGAGACCTGCCTCTGGCCGGCATCCTGGCGCGAAACATAATCGCGAAAACTGATGCATTCGACATCGGCCTTGACGCAGACCTCGCCGGCAAAGCGCTCCAGCGCGTTCCAGTAGGCGCCGTCATTCATCAGCGCGAAGTGGAAGCCGAGCTCCAGCGGAATGCGCTTGCCGGCATACTGCTTGTCGAAGGCGGCGCGGAAGGCATCATAGGTCCGGTTGGCGAACTCGCCCGCTTGGCTTGGCCGTTCGAAGCCGCCGGAATGCCTGACATAGAGATTGTAGTCCATGGCGATCACCGGCCGTGACTTCGGTCCTTCTGGAATCTGCGGCAGCGAAAAGTGCATGACGCCGTTGCTGGCCGTCGGTCGGGCGGGGCCCTGCGAGACGCCGCTGGCGTCGAATTGATAGCCGGCGGCCGGCAGCGCTTCATAGAGCGCCTTGCCCGTCGACAGATACGGCGCGCGAAAACCGACAACCGCATGCCGTGCGAAATCGCGCCAGCCCTCAGGCTCGGGCGCAATGCCGTTGATGGCATAGGCGTTCTCGAGAATGTGCTCGAACGAACCGAACTCTTTCAGCCAGTCGGCCTTGCTCCAGTCCTTGCCGTCGAAATGGCCGCAGCCATGGCTGGCGATGTCGTGGCCCTCATGCGCGGCAAGCCCGATCTGCTCGAGCCGGTCGGTGACTTCCTGTTTCGAGGCGGCAAAGCCGATATTGGATTTCCCGGCGCTTCTGCCGGGTGCGGTGTATTCCTTGCGTGTTTCCGTCGACAGCAGGAAGACGCAGGACAGAAAATAGGTGAAATGTGCCCCGGTGCGCTCAGCCAGTGCTCGACTGCGCTTCCACTGCGAAATGTCGCGGGCGCTGTCGAACGAGATGATGACGACCTGCTTGGGCTTTGCCGGCACCGGTGGCGCGGGCGGGTCGGCCAGAGCCACGCCGGCAGTGACGAGCGCGGCAAGCGAAAACGCAACAACGCGGAACGGACGAAGCATAGGAATCTGATCTTAACTCGGGGAACGTCTGCAAGCCGGCTATCGCCTAAATGTGGCGCGGGTGCGATGGGCCTCTTCGGCTGCTCGTCCGGGGCAAACATCCGTTTGCCCCGGACAATAGCGATTTTCCGGTCGAACCCCTTCCATGCCGGCAAAATTTCGCTAAAACGCGGGCTGACAAAGGCCCGACCGGGCAGGAATGGTTTGATTTGATGTCCGACGACAGTTTTATCCGTGAAGTCAACGACGAGATCCGTCGCGAACAGGCGCAGGCGCTGTGGGACCGTTTTGGCCCAGCCCTGATTGTCGTTGCGATCCTCGTGGTGCTCGGCACCGCAGCCTTCGTCGGCTATCGCTATTGGGACGAGACGCGCGCCAACCGCTCGGGCGATGCGTTCTCGCAGGCGCTGAAGCTTGCCAATGACGGCAAGAACGATGAGGCGCTGACCGCGCTCGATCAGTTGGAGAAGGATGGCTACGGCGCCTATCCGCTGCTCGCACGCATGCGCGGCGCGACCGTCAAGGCGAACAAGGGCGACGTTCCCGCCGCCGTCAAGGATTTCGACGAAGTCGCCGCCGACACGGCCATTCCCCAGAGCATTCGCGACATGGCGCGGCTGCGGGCAGCGCTGCTGCTCGTCGACCATGGCTCGTTCGCCGACGTGTCCAGCCGTATCGAAGCGCTGACATCCGACACCAACACGCTGCGCCACACGGCGCGCGAGGCGCTCGGCCTTTCCGCCTGGAAGGAAGGCAAGACGCAGGATGCGCTGAAACTGTTCGACCAGATCGCCGCCGATGACGGCGCCCCGCGCAACACCCGCGAGCGCGCAACATTGATGTCCGAGCTGATCCGCGGGTCGGGCAGTGCGTCGTGACCTTCAAAGTCGCCATCATCGGCAGACCTAACGTCGGCAAATCGACTCTCTTCAATCGGCTGGTGGGAAGAAAGCTGGCGCTTGTCGACGACACGCCGGGCGTCACCCGCGACCGTCGCGTCCACGCCGCCAAGCTCTACGACCTGCATTTCGATGTCATCGACACCGCCGGCTTCGAGGACGCTGGTGCCTCGACCTTGCCCGGCCGCATGCGTGCGCAGACCGAGATCGCTATCCGCGAGGCCGACCTGATCTTCTTCACCATCGATGCCAAGTCCGGCCTTTTGCCTGACGACAGGACCTTCGCCGAGATCGTGCGCAAGTCCGGCAAGCCGGTCGTGCTGGTCGCCAACAAGGCCGAGGCGAAGGGCGCCCAGGGCGGTATGCTGGAAGCCTGGGAGCTCGGCCTTGGCGAGCCGATCCCGGTTTCGGCCGAGCATGGCCAGGGCATGCCCGATTTGCGCGACGCCGTGATCGGCGCGCTCGGCGAAGCGCGCGCCTTCGGCGAAGACGAAGATGGCGAAGACGAAGAGATCGCTGCCGGCGAGGTGCTGATCGGCGAGGATATCGCCGATCCGGATGCCGAGCACACCTATGACGACACCAAACCGATGCGCATCGCCGTCGTCGGCCGTCCCAATGCCGGCAAGTCGACGCTGATC
>NZ_RZPL01000060.1:0-14149 GCF_004022805.1 Mesorhizobium sp. M7A.F.Ca.CA.002.04.1.1
ATGCCGAGCACGCAGGCGCCGGCGAGCTTTGGGGCGATCCGGTATCTATCGGGCAGCGTCATCGAGCCGCTCTTTGAACATCCGCTTCAGATCCTTGTTGAAGCGCGCCCGCCCATCCACTTCGGAAGGCGGGATGGCCCTGTTCAGCGCATCGGTCAGAAGCGCGTTGTCGAGCGCGACCGACTTGATGTGCGGCGCCTTGAAGATCTTTTCGAGCTCGCTGCGCGAAAAATGGTTCCCGAACCATTTGCGCTTGTGCTTGTTGGCGACCAGCGTGATGCTGACCGCATTGCCGCGCAGCTCGCGGATCTTCTTGTAGAGCCGCTTGCCTTGCCGCAGCGACGCGACATTGAGTTCGAACACGATGAAGATCTCGTCGCTCGTCGACAGCACGGAATTGTGCCAGGGCGTTTCCAGATTGGGCAGGTCGATAACGATGTCGTCGAAGCGGTAGGCGACGAGGTCGAGCAGGCGGAAGACGAAATCGCTGCCATGCGGCTCGAACGGCAGTTGCGGCCGCTCGAATGCATAGAGGGTGAGGCCGGACGGGCGCGACAGCTTGATGACGTCCATCAGCTCGACATCGAGCCGCTCCGGCTGGCCGATGATGCCGGCAAGGTCGAACTGGTTGAACAGATTGAGATAGGCGCCGCAATTGGCGCTCTGGAAATCCAGGTCCACGAGACAGGTGGACGCCGCGCGCTCGCCCGATTTCGACGCCAGGAATTCGGCCGCCGACAGCGCCAGCGTCGTGGCGCCGGCGCCGCCGCTGGCGCTGATGAAGGTGATGATCCGGCTTTTGGTTCCCTGGTTGCCGGTGTCGTGGAAGGTCACCGCATTGAGCAGTTCCTTGCCGTCGAGCGGCTTGTGCAGCCAGTCCGAGGCGTTCATGCGCACCAAAACGCGCGTCTGCTCCGAGCTCAGCTCGTCGGAAACCGCGATCAGCGGCACGCTGGCCCACAGTGCGCGCGCCTCGACGATGCCGGGCCTGCCGAGCAGCTCGCCATTGCCGAGATCGAGGATGACGATGCCCGGGCGTGTGTCCGCCGGCGGTCCTTTCAGAAAATCGCTCGTCTCGGAAACCCTGACGTCATAGATCGCCAGCGCATCGAGCCGCGTCGCCACATCGCGCTTGAAATTCGGATCCGACGAAAACAGCGCCACCTGCTTGCGCTTGGTCGGCGTAACCTTGGTGTTGATGGCGTTCATGGCCAGGTACTCTTCATGTCTTCGCCCGTGACCGTGCTCAGCATGGAGGGCATTGTGATGTTGTTGAAGCCGAGCAGTCCGCCCAGGAAGAAAAACTGGAAGGGATGGTTGGTGATGCTCACCGTGATGGTCGGCACCGGTCCGCTGGGACGCGTCCAGTAGCCGAGGCCGGAAGCCTGGTATTGAATCCTGACTTCGGACTTGGCCAACATCGGCAGGAATGTCTGCATTCCGGGCCGGCTGCTGTTGCCGCTGAAAATGAAATTAAAGGCATCTTGGCTTACATTGAGGTTCTGGCACGTAGCGCCTGTGCCGCAAACGCAAGAGACGCTTCCAGCGGTGTTGGCGGTGCAGATATAGTTGTAAGTGTTTGCGGGTACCGCAGTGCCGACTTTAGTTAGGTCGGTCTGCGTTATCGTCTCGGCCAGGAGCCCGCTGGCGACAGGTGTAGAAATCTGCGCCAGCCTTGCGCCGGCTTGCACCGCCTTATTCCCGGCATTCCATTGGTAAAAGGCGTAGCCGAAATCGATGAAGCCAAGCAAAAGCGTCAACAGCAGCGGCATCACTATGGCCATTTCGACCATTGTCGTTCCGGACTGGCTAGCCCAAAACTTGGTGCGCCCCATCACCATCCAATGACCCGTTCCTGATGGGATACACTGAGGGTCAGGGCTCCAAAGCCAAGATACGACCAGAATCCAACGTCCGGATAAGAATAGGAGGTGCTGACGTCCACGACATCGACTTTGGTCGTGCTGCTGAGATAAAGTTGCGTGCCCGTGGCGGCATCAACCGCGTCCAGCGAGACCGCCTTGGTGATGTCAACCGCCGCCGGCAGCCATCCGGTCACTCTGGCGCTGCCGTTAGCGACCGCCCCATTGGCAGCAAGGTTCTGGGCTCGGCCCTTGCAAGTCGCCCAATCGCTGCTGCATCGTGCCATGTAGCGCCCCGCATCCTCAACGCCAGCTTCGAGAAGCATCCGCGTATTCAGGATGTTGGAGAACTCGAACACACCGGCCGATAACAGCAATACGAGTGGTATCGTGATCGCGGCTTCCACCAAAGCGGCGCCACTTTCGTCGCCTTGGAACCGTCCAATGATTCTGCGGAGCCTGGTCATGTCAGCGCTACCGATACAACTGGGCTTCGTTGCGGAATGCTTTGTCTACCAGGGTGTTGTTGGCAAATCCGCCATCGACATCGACGATCTCAAGGCTGATAGCCTTCTCGGCGCCTGTACCGTCCGGATTGTCCTCGTCGTTGGGATTCACCTTCTGGATAGGGTTGTTTATGAAGACGCTTGCATAGCCATCCGGTCGGACTGCGGTGTGGCCGTTCAGCTTCGCCTGGTTTGCTTTGCAATCGATAATGGCCATGTTTATCAGCCGGCGGCTCGGATCCGCCTTGGTGAGGTCCCCCTTGTAGCAGGAAGGCGTTCCAACTTCGTTCGAAGGCCCTTTCGATTTGTCGCCCACGATTCCGGCCGCGATTTCATAGTTGTAGACATCATACCTGGAGGCGGGAACGTTCCGCTTGAGAGGGTCGGTCTTCGCCGGGAGGTTTGGATACGCTGCGTTCTTATGATTGGCGGCCCAGTAGGCGGTCCAGAAGGAATTCGCCGCGATCGGCAGCGTCATGCCCTTAGCGGAGTCATAGCCGGTGCCATCCGGGAGAGGCAACGCGGAACCATCCGTCGCGACATCAAACTTGTTGCAATTGCTGTTCTTGCTGGCCCCCTTGCGGACATTGCTCGCCGGGCGGTAGCCAAGGTCTGTGTTATTTTTCAGATTGCCCTGATAGAGATCGAACCGGACATTCAGGCCAGTATTGACCTGACCCAAGGTGACACCCGTTTTCGTGGTCAGCGAAGTGCGGCTGTAGCAGGTGCCGGCGGTCCCCTTGGCCATCCCCTCCTGTATCGAGGTCAGGCCGTTTTCCAGCAGGCCAAAGTTGCCCGGGCCGGGGTTGCTATCGACTTTCAGAATACGAAATTCGCGGCTATAGGTGTCCCCCGACGCGAACGCCTGCTGGATCGTTTTGCTGGTCAACGGGTCGGTCGTCTCGAACGGATTGCACATGAAGATCGGCACCGTTTCGCAGATCGACTGGACAAATCCGGCCACAGCCTGAGGTCTGATGTCGAATGTGTTGCTGCCGCTGACAACGCTTGCCGGAAAGATCGCTTCGAAGGCCCCGGCACCATCCGCCAGGCCGGACGGGTTCACGGTCACCAGTGAGAATGTCACGGCTTTAGGGTCGGTGCTTGCCCAGTTCACACCATTGGCGTCGACACCAGCGGCACTCAACTTGATGCTGTCGTCGGCCGGTATCCCGGTCAAGTATGTAACGGTCACATCGGCTAGAGCGAGTGTATGATCGCCTGCCGTTGAAAACTTGGTCTTGTTGGTGAGAAGGGTAGTCTTGGCCAGATTGGCTCTGGTGATCGAATCCGATCTGCCATCCAGTTCCGCTGCCGTTGCCAGAGCAAGGGCATCAACTCCCTTTTGCAGATCGTTGTGAAGTCCGTTGGCTCGGCTCATATCGATGGCCAGCAGAGCGAAGCCGATAAGCACGGGCAGCATGATTGCCACGAGGATCATCGCGATGCCGCGTTGATCGTTCCAGAAGGCACGAATGGTCCCCAACATGACCTTACTCTCTGCTTTCCTGCGCCAGAGCCCCTCGCATGCCCGGCGCCCTGCGCATCCCTTCGTTCAGTTCACTGTGTCACACCCGACCCGCCGACATTGACCGTGATCGCTGGTGGCGGCGGCGGTGGCGGTGGATATTTGTAGCCTTGGGCAACGGCTGCGGCGCGTGCGCCGTCGCCTTCGATATGTGTGTTTCGGGACGCCGGGTTGAGCGGGTCGACCGTCTGCAGCAGCGAATTGAACTTCTGCGTGTCGCCGGCGGCCAGGGTCACCGAATCATAATGGTTCAGATAGTCCGCGGCGCAGCCCGACAGGGCGCTGGCGCACAGAATGAGGATCAAGGCGCTATTTCTTGACATAGAGCATCTTGTCCTTCGATTTGAAGTCGAGCATGTGGCCATAGGGGCCGGTGACGCCTTCGCCGGTTTCATATTTGCGGACCATGTCCTTGGTCACTTCCAATTGGCCGAGCACGAAGAACTCCGGATCGTTGGCGGGCCGTGTCTTGTCGAACGGTGTCGCCAACTGCTCCCCAGGCTTCACCGGCCGCACGATATGCGGCGTGACGATGACGACCAGCTCGGTCTCTTCCTTCTGGTTGCTCGAACTGCGAAACAGCGTCCCGATCACAGGCACTTGGCCGAGCCAAGGCACCTGATCCTGGAGCTTGGTGGTCTTGCTGGACAGAAGCCCGCCGACGGCGAAGCTCTGGCCGTCGCGCAATTCGACGACGGTCGACAATTTGCGGTTGGTGAAGATCGGGTCGCCGGCGGTGGTGAAGCCGGTCAGGTCACTGACCTCCGGCGCCAGGTTCATATGAATCTTGCCGTCGTCGAGTACGACCGGCGTGAACAGAAGATTGACGCCGAATTGCTTGTACACGATGTTTACCTGGCCGTCCTTGTCCAGACTGCGAATAGGCACTTCACCACCGGCGTTGAAGCTGGCCTGCTCGCCGGAAAGCGTGGTGAGGTTGGGGTTCGCGAGCGTGCGCACCGCGCCTTTGGACTCGAGCGCCTCTATGATCAGGTCGACCTTGATGTTGCTGTCGATGACGCGCGTGATAAGCGCTCCGAAGGGCGCCGAGTTGGACAGGAGGCCGCTGAGCAGACCGCCCGGTCCGAGCACGACACCGTCCTCGTCAACGGCAGCAACACCGGTACCGGTACGGGTTGTGCCATCGCCGTTCCTGCTTTTGATCGACACGCCGAGGTCGCGGCCGGTGTTGCGCTTGGCTTCCAGCACGCGCACTTCCAAATTGACCTGCTGGCTGTCGTCGACGATGACGGAGTTGATGACGGCATCGGGTCCATATTGCTGCGCAACCGCCATGATCGCCGCCAGCGTAGCGCCATCTTTCACATGCCCGCCAAGCCTGACCCTGCCATTGACCGAGCCCACTTCGATGCGCGACTTTGGCGCGACCTGGCGGATCGCCTGCGCCATGTCGCTGACATCGACGCCGACCTCGATCTGGAGGGCGCCGAGCGAGCGCTTATCGGTGGAGAACAGATTAACCGTGGTGGTGCCGGCGCCCTTACCGATGACGTAGAGCGTGCGGTCGGTCATTGGCTGGGCATCGGCGATCTTCTCGTCGCCAACGACGATGTCGCCCAGATTGGCACTCACCTGGATCGTCACCGATTGCGACATCGGCAGGAAAATCCGATGAACGCTGGGGGTCGACACATCGATGAAGCGGTCGGCCGCATTGGCCGCCAGGCCCGACAGCAACAGCGCCCCTAGGCACGACAACGCGGCCGTCGCTATCCCTAAGCAATATCCCCGCATCCCCGTCTCCCCACTCGCTGCCGGTGGCAGTCCCGTTTATTAGCCGCACCTTATCATGGTTGTCGCGGCACGTCATATGTCTCGAGCTTCACACCCCGAAAAACGCCGATCGTTGCCCGCGCCGGCGGCTCAGGCTGCACATATTTGACCACTTCCTTGACGACCGGCTGCGGTGCCGCCATCACGATCGGAGCAGGCTTTACCTTGCCCAACTCGTCGAGGCGGCTTCCCACCCGCTCCACAGCCTGCGTCAACCCGGCAATCTTGTCCTCGGCGCGCTTGCGCTCGGCTGTAGCCTCCGCTTCGGCCGCTGCCTTCCTGTCGAGCTCCGCCTGCCTGGCGGCGACATCGGCCGGCGTTTCGCCGGTCAGGTCGGAAAGCGTCACCCGCTCGGTCATTTCGCCCTTGCTGGCGGCGGCCTGGCGAAGCGCCAGCGACAATTGGCCGGCGCCTGCCGCAAGCGTCAGCTTCTGCGCGTCCTTGGTGCTGGCTTCCAGCGTTACGGACTTCACCACGGTTGGGCTGTCCTTGCTCACATCGGCCACCTGGTCGATGGCGAGCACCTTCATGCTCTGCAGCAGCACATCGACGAAACTCTTGTCCGCTCCATCATCGCCGCGCACCGTTCGCGTCAGCAGCACATCGACCCGGTCACCCGGGAAGACGAAGCCGGCGACGCCGAGCACGTCGTTCACCCTGATGGAAACAGCTTTCATGCCTTCGCCAAGCACCGCCGAAAGTGTGGCGCGTTGGCCTGGCCCAGTGATCTTGCTGGCGAGGACTGGTTCGTTGGTGCTGATGGTCTGAAGCGCTTGCCTTGTACCTTCGCCGGCCAAGGCTTCCTTTGTCGTCTTGAAAGCGCCTGCCGGTATTGCGCCCGCCGGCCATGCGACTTCGCGCAATGTGTCCGCACTCAGCGCATCGCCGAATTTCAGTGGTATCGCCGCAACCACGACAGTGCTGCCTTGAACAATACCCGTTTGCGCCATGGCGCTTCGCTGGCCAGCCAGCCAGATATTGACCAGCACAACCGCCAGGACACCGAAAATACCGGCAAGAACGATCATGATGAGTGTGTTCGCGCGCATGGTCCCAAAAACCCCAAGAAAGGCAACATATCGGGCAACAGGGACCCGGATCAGATCCGGGTCCCGATTGGAAAATGATCAGGGACCAGGAGTAGCCGTAGCAACAGTACAGTTCGTCACGCCAGCAACGCCCGTCAGCTTGCTGCAGAGATTGGTGAACGAGCCGTTCACCCACACTCCGATAGCGATGATCGTCACGATCGACGCCGCGGCAATGATGCCGATGAGGATGGAATATTCGACCATGGCAGCGCCGTTTTCATCGTCGCGGAACTGCCGGGTCATCGTCATGAGCTTCTTCATGTCAATTTCTCCCTTTGGAGGTTGGAACCCGACGAGACAGAGCAAGAGATGAAATCCATACCCAAGCATCCCCCGTCATCTCGATCCTAGGTCCCGAGAAAATGCAGAGTCAAACGACATTAAGGGTTCCTTAACTTTCATGTACCTGATTCGGCAAGAAGGTGGCAAAGTGAAATCTTATCAAGGGATTGATTCTTTTCATTTTTCGATCGCCCTTAACCATTCATTCACAATTTAGCCGCTCATGTGGCGAAACCGTGGAAGCATTAGAAGAAATGCATATTCCTTTATATCTAAGGACTTAAGCGGGAGTTTTGCTAATTTTCGCGGCGCGGGCGCATGAGCCTGAGAGCTGAGGATAAATTTGGGGAACTCCGCATGCCCTCTGCACCAAATAATCAAGGGATTTGCGGTCCTTGATCTTAACTATGCCGAAAGTAATGGCTGTGCGCCGGGCATCCAGGCGCTTGTGCGCTCGTTGGTTAACGTTTAGTTTCCGCTAATGCGTGTCCGAGGGGAGTATAAGCAATTATGCTGGGACGGTTCATCAAGGGGCCAAGCGAACAGCAGGCAGTGACAAAGGTCGAGCCGCTGGCGGTGCAGCCTGTTGCTCCGGCTCTTCTGCCAGCCGTTGATATTCAATCGCATGGTGACGATTTCCTGACGATCAAGGTCGAGCTGCATCGCCACTTGATCGACCGGTTCAACCTGACCGCGCTTGAAAGTGCTTCCAAGGATGAGATCCTGAACGAGATCCGTCCAATCGTGCGCGAGTTCGTTCGCGCTCGCGCGGTGCCGCTGAATGCGCGCGAACTCGATCAACTCACCAGCGACACCGCCGACGAGATGCTGGGCCTCGGGCCGATCGAACCGCTGCTCAAGGATGATTCCATTACCGACATCCTGATCAATACTCACAAGCGCGTTTTCATCGAGCGGCGGGGCATCGTCGAAGAGACGCCAATCCGGTTTCGGGACGAGGCCCATCTGCTGCGCGTCATCAACAAGATCGTTTCGGCTATCGGCAGGCGGGTCGATGAATCGTCGCCCATGGTCGATGCCCGGCTGGAAGACGGCTCACGTGTCAACATCGCGGTGCGGCCGGTCTCGGTCGACGGCCCGCTGGTATCGATCCGCAAATTCTCGAAGAATCCCTATTCGCTCGAACGTTTGATGGCATTCAATTCGATCCGTCCGCCGATGATCGACCTGCTGCGGATCGCAGTCCAGGCGCGCAAATCGATCCTGGTTTCGGGTGGCACCGGCAGCGGCAAGACAACGTTGCTCAACGCCTTGTCGAGCTACATCCCTTCGAAGGAGCGGCTGATCACCATCGAGGATGCGGCAGAACTGCAATTGCAGCAGCCGCATGTCGGCCGGCTCGAGACGCGCCCGCCCAATGTCGAGGGCAGGGGCGAGGTTCGCCAGCGCGAATTGCTGAAGAACGCGCTGCGCATGCGACCGGACCGCATCATCGTCGGCGAGGTGCGCGGCGAGGAAGCTTTCGACATGCTGCAGGCAATGAACACCGGCCACGAAGGCTCGATGACGACAATCCATGCCAACACGCCGCGCGATGCGATCTCGCGGCTGGAGCAGATGGTCGGCATGGCCGGCATGCCGATGACGCATGATTCGATCCGGGCGCAGATCGCCTCCGCCATCGACATCATCGTCCAGACACAGCGTCTCTCGGATGGCGGCAGGCGTGTCACCTCCATATCGGAACTGACCGGCATGGAGGGCAATGTCGTGCAGCTTCAGGAAATCTATCATTTCGTCCGCCGTGAGGTGACGGCCGAGGGCAAGGTCGTCGGAGACTTTCGCGCAACCGGTGTCCGTCCGCGCTTCGCTCCAGAGGCGGCGACGCTTGGCCATCATTTTGCCAAGGACGCCTTCAACCCGCAGGTTGCCCTCTGATGCCGACTGGTCAAGCTCTGCTATACTTCATCTACATGCTGGCGGCAGCCTCGGTCATCCTCGCCGGCGAAGCTCTTTATCTTTCATTTGCCGGCCGCCGCTCTCGGTCTCTAGCAGTCAATCGCCGATTGAAGCGGCTCGCTGGCGACGTCCCGGCCGAACAAACGCTACAGGGATTGCTGCGGGAGCGTGGCCTCACTGACTCCGGCGACTTTCTTTTTGGAATGGTGTGGCTGAACAGACTCTATACTCAATCCGGCATCACCGGAAATCCCCTGACGTTCGCCGCGACATTCCTGCTCGTCGGACTAGCGATGGCGTTGCTCCTGGTACTCTTCAATTTTTCCGCTTTGGCGTCGCTTCTTATCTTTCTGGTCGTAGGGCTTGTCCTGCCGCTTCTCGTCCTCCGGCGCGCCCGCAACAAGCGAATCCAGAAGTTTGCCAAACAGCTGCCGGACGCGCTCGACATGATCGTTCGTTCGCTGCGCGCCGGACACCCGGCTTCGGTCGCCATCGGTCTGGTCGCGCGCGAAATGCCGGATCCGCTCGGCACCGAGTTCGGCATCGTCTCCGATGAGATCACTTTCGGTCTCAGCATCGAGCAGGCTGTGCGAAAGCTTTCGCAGCGTGTCGGCTTCGAGGGTCTTCAGTTGCTGTCGGTATCCCTGTCGATCCAGGCCAAGACCGGCGGTAATTTGACCGAAATCTTGTCCAACCTATCCTCGGTACTGCGAGAAAGGCAAAAGCTTCGAATGAAAATTCGGGCGCTTTCCGCTGAAGGGCGCGTATCGGCCTGGATTATATCACTGTTTCCGCTCGTCATGTTCTTGATCCTTCAACTTCTTGCTCCCTCCTATTATGGAGGCGTGTGGCACGATCAGCTCATTTTCCCAGTCTTCACCGTATTCGGGGTGTGGGCTTTGTTGGGGGATTTCATCATGTATCGAATGGTTAATTTTGATTTCTAACAGGGGCGACGAATAAAATTGTTTTCGAATATTCAGGATCTGGGTTTCTTGGTATCTATCGTCGTGTTTGCGGCGGCGGCATCTTTTTTCCTGTTCGGTGCGCTCGTCTTCCTGCCGGCTCTGCAAACACGAAAGCTCGTCGCGCAGAGCCTGATGGGCGAAGGAATTACAGACCGCCGGTCAATGCTTGGACAGGACGTGCTTGCCAAGCTTGCGGCACAACGGCCAGTCGACGCCTACTTCAAGTCGATCGAAAAGGAGCGCGATGAGCCGAATGCTTTGGAGGCGAAGCTCTTTCGTGCCGGCTTTTACAAATCAAGTGCACCGCTGGTTTACACCCTGTCCCGTCTGGTTGCAGTCTGCATTGGGTTTTTGGCCATCTATGCCCTGCTGTCGCGGGTCCTTCCACCACAGCTGCCTGGTTTCATAACCTTTGCCGGCTCTGCTTTGTTCGGCCTGGCCTGCATGGTGATTCCGAGCATCATGCTCGATCGCTTCGAGAATGGTCAGAAACGAATCTATCGCCGTGCCTTTCCCGACTTCATGGACATGATGATCACATGCGCCGATGCAGGCATGAGCCTTGAGGCGGCGGTCGAACGTGTGAGTCACGAAATGGCTGCCACCCACAAGTGGCTGGGGATCCAACTGTCTATCATGAATTTGCAACTGCGCGCCGGCAAGCCGTTGCGGGAGGCGTTACGGGAACTCGCCGATCGCATAGGCCTTGAGGAGGCGCGGGCACTAGCGGTGCTGTTCCGGCAATCGGAAGAACTCGGCACCAGCCTCACCGATGCCTTGCGTGTTTATAGCGCCGAAATGCGCAGTCAGAGAATTCTGAGTGCCGAGGAGCGCGCCAATTCACTCCCGGTCAAGATGATGATTCCGTTGGGTCTCTGTATATTCCCAGTCGTGATGGTGGTGATCATGTTGCCGGTCATCATTCGCATGAGAGGCGTTTTCTTCTAGTTTAGTATATCATTTGGCCCTAATGTGAGTCGGGGGCCCAGGGGACGGACGTATGAAGAGGGTTATCGCGGCCGCGGCCTGTCTGCTCATGGCGGTGCTTGCCGGTTGCCAGACGGCGGACACAACCGACGGTGTCGTGCGCACCAACGAGCCGTCGAAGGGCGACGTGACGTCTTTTGGCGATGCTTTCGACGGACTGAAAACGGTCGGCGACGTCGAATACTATGCCTCGGACCAGGCGGTCGCGGAAGCCAAGAACCAGTTCCGCGCCGAGAATTACGGCAATGCCGGCGCACTGTTCTTCAAGGCGACGCAACTGGCACCCAATGATGGTAACGCCTGGATGGGGCTGGCCGCCTGCACCGACCGGATCCACCGCTTCGACCTGTCCGACCGGGCCTATGCCAGGGCCTTCAAGCTGGGCGGCGCGACGCCCGAATATTACAACAATGTCGGCTATTCCTACCTGCTGCGCGGCAAGTTACAGGATGCCCGCTCGAACTTCCTCAAGGCTTACGAGCTGGCGCCCAACGACCCGACCGTCGCCAACAATCTGAAGCTTTTGTCGTCAAGCGTGCAGAACGTCGAGCGCTAGCATGTTGCTTGCCGAAGCGCTGCTGCTGAAGGTGCTCGCAATCCCTCTGCTGGCCAGGATTGCCTGGCTCGATTTCACCACCCAGAAAATTTCCAATCGCGACGTGCTGCTGCTGCTCTGTCTGGGCGCCGGGGGCCTGCTGTTGCTGTCGCTCCAATCCGGGTCGTGGTGGGACATGGGACTGAGCACCAGTGCAGGGCTTCTGTTGTTCGTCGCGCTCTTGCCCTTCTGGGCCTTGCGCAAGATCGGCGCCGGCGATGTCAAGCTGATAGCAGTCGTGCCCTTCCTGATCAGCGGCAGCGGTCTCGCGGTGTTTTCGGTGCTGCTCCTGGTTTTCGCCTTGGCCACTGCCGCGATCGTGAAAAACCCATTCCTGCTGCCGGCGGGCGCTTTTCGGCTCATCGTCCAGCATCTGGACCGCAAGGGGGTGGTGCCGTTCGGCGTGCCGACCTCGCTGGCCGCGATCTGTACGCTGGCGTTCCTGATCTACAAGAGCTTGATCCTGGCGAGCAGTTCTGGGATCCTCAATCAGCTCAACTGACCTCGACAGTTCGCGCGGCTGAACGCGCTGCGATCGACACTTCCCCGAAGCCTTCGCCGGCGCGTTGGCTGACGGAACAAACGAAAACCCGCCTGTGCGGCGGGTCACTGGCGCAAATCAGCACCATGGACAAAAATGTACCATAGCTGAGTGCAGGGAGTCAAGAAAAAATTCCTATCAGGTTGATGGCTAGATAAACAATCACAGGGAGAAGGCAGCATGGCACTTCACCTTTCGGCGGATGCTCCGGTCTCGGTCGCGGCGCCTCCACAGAAATATCTATTTGGTCCGTTCATCGATTTTTTCATGCTCGGCGGGAGCGCGTTCCTGATCCTGCCGATCCTGTTCTTTGTGCCTCTTAGATACGAGGGCGTTGTGGCGGCGGTAATGCTCTTGCTCGCCAATCTGATAAACCATCCACATTTTGCCCACTCGTATCAGATTTTCTATCGCGATTTCGGGCGCAAGGTGCGCGGCGACGGATATGACAGGAATCTCCAGATCCGCTACATCATCGCGGGCATTGCCGTCCCAATGATCATGGTCGCTTTCTTCGCCTATGGCTCCGTAACCGGCAACGCCCGCCTGCTGGGATATGCCACCAACGCGATGGGCTTTTTCGTCGGCTGGCACTACGTCAAGCAAGGCTATGGCATGCTGATGGTGGACGCGGTGCTGAAGCGCAAATTCTTCAGCGACCAGGACAAGAAAGCGCTGCTGTTCAACGGATATGCCGTGTGGCTGTTCGCCTGGCTCCAGACAAACGTGGTGATCACCGAAAGGCAGTACTGGGGCCTGGACTACTACACATTCGCTGTCCCGCCCTGGCTCCTCAACATCGCGCTCGCGGTCGCCGCTGCCTCCTCGGCGGCCACCGCCGTGATGTTCGTCAATCGCTGGCGCAAACATGGCGGCGCGCTGCCGTATAACGGCGTCGTCGCTTACGTCGTGTCGCTCTATGCCTGGATTCTGTTCGTGGCCCTAAATCCGCTTTGGCTGCTCGTGGTGCCGGCGCTCCATTCGTTGCAGTATCTGGCGGTGGTCTGGCGTTACCAGACCAATGTCGAGCGCGACCGCGCGGATGCCGTCAAGGATCCGGAATTCAGGGTGCTGTCCATTCTTGGGCCGATGTACAGGCTGCGGGTGCTGATATTCATCGTCGCCGGCACAATTCTCGGTGCTCTCGGTTTCTGGCTCGTGCCGATGGCGCTAAGTGCCCTGGTTCCCTACGACAAACAGGTGCTCGGCTCGTCGCTTTTCCTCTTCATCGCGTGGATATTCATCAACGTGCACCATTACTTCCTGGACAATGTGATGTGGCGTCGCGGCAACCCGGAAGTCTCGAAATATCTGTTCCGCTAACCCTCAGTCCGTTGGATGTTCAGTCCCGCAGGAGATCGAACATCAGCTTGAAGAAGCGGTCCGCGTCGACCTCATGGGCGATGCGGGCATTGTCCTTTTCACCGCGCTCGCCCCAGTAGTCGGCGATGGTCGCGCCGAAGGCGTAGGTGCCGGACAGGTCGACGCCGATATGGGCAGGGCGAGTGCGCACCAAGGTCGGGTCGATGGCCAGCGCCAGCGCCAGCGGATCGTGCATGGCGCCGCCGACGCCCATCGAGTTGCGGTGCAGCTTCTCGTAGAACAGCAGCCAGTCGTTGACGAGCCGGCCGAGCGGCGTGTCGATGGTGGCGAGTTCGGCATATTGCGGCGCCTCGATCAGCACCTGCATGGTGACGTCGAGGCCGACCATCAGGATCGGCACGCCGCTGTCCAGCACGATCTTCAGCGCTTCGGGATCGCAGAACGCGTTGAATTCGGTCGGCGTGATGATCTCGCTCTTGCGGTAGAACACGCCGCCCATCCAGATCAGTTCCTTGATCTTGGGCAGCACGTCGCGATGCTTGAGGATCATCAGGCCGATATTGCTGAGCGGGCCGGTGGCAACGACCAGGATCGGTTCGGGCGCGGCGCGCAGCCTGTCGGCCAGGAAATCGACGGCATGCTGGTCAACCGGCTTGATCGTCGCCTGCGGCAGGTAGGGCGAGCCCTCGAGCCCGCTCGGGCCATCGGCGGTGCCGAGCACCAGCGGGCGCGCCAGCGGGCGGTGACAGCCC
>NZ_RZPL01000610.1:0-3529 GCF_004022805.1 Mesorhizobium sp. M7A.F.Ca.CA.002.04.1.1
CTCTCCGGCGAAATCGAGATGCGGCGACGAGCGCATGCCGGCCACCGGTATGACCTTGGTCAGCGCCGCATCGCTTTCGATCGAGCCGCGGATGATGTTGAGGAAATCGACCTTGCCGGAATTGGCCAGCCGCCTGGCGATCTCGATGCCCTCCTGTTTGGACAGGCCTTTTTCGAAATCTTCGTCAGCGACCATGCGGATGCCGACGACGAATTTCTCGCCGACCGACGCACGCACGGCATCAAGCACCATGTTGGTGAAGCGCAGGCGGTTGTCGAGCGAGCCGCCGAATTCGTCGTCGCGATGGTTGGTGGCCGGCGACCAGAAGCCGTCCATCAGATGGCCGTAGGATTCGAACTCGATGCCGTCCAGGCCGGCGGCCTGACAGCGCTGGGCGGCCGAAGCATAGTCGGCGACGATGCGCTCGATGTCCCAGTCCTCGATGGTTTTCGGGAATGCGCGATGCGCCGGCTCACGCACCGGCGAGGCCGAGAGCACCGGCAGCCAGTCGGCCTTGTTCCAGCCGGTACGGCGGCCGAGATGGGTGATCTGGATCATCACCTTGCAGTCGTGCTCGTGGCAGGCATCGGCGAGCTCGGCCAGCCACGGCACGATCCTGTCGTCATAGACATGCAGATTGCCGAAAGCGGCCGGGCTGTCGCGCGAGACGATCGCCGAGCCGGCGGTCATGGTCAGCGCCATACCGCCCTTGGCCTTCTCGGCATGGTAGAGCCGGTATCGCTGTTTCGGCATGCCGTCCTCGGAATAGGCCGGCTCATGGCTGGTCGACATGACCCGGTTCTTCAGCGTCAGATGTTTGAGCTGGTAGGGCTGGAGAAGCGGATCGTTGGAGGTCATCGTCTTCCTGCGGTTTCAAATTGTGCTAATGAGCGGCAAAATTCGTTTTCAAGCATGTCGTCCCGCACGCACTCCGGGCGCATGCGACAAGGATTGGGCCCATGATCGATACCAAAACTCTCACCCAGCTCGGTGCGCACGTCGAGACGCCACAAAGCCCCGAAGCAGCGGTTCTGGAGACCGTACCGTTTTCGCGCGGCGACGGGCCGCCGGCGATCGTGCGCTTCACCTGCCCGGAATTCACCTCGCTGTGCCCGGTCACCGGCCAACCGGACTTCGCCCATATCGTCATCGACTACGCACCCGATGCGGCTCTGGTGGAATCGAAGTCGCTCAAGCTGTTCATGACCTCGTTTCGCAACCATGGCGCCTTCCATGAAGACTGCACCGTCATGATCGGCCGCCGCATCGTGGCGGCAACCAAGCCGCTGTGGTTGCGCATAGGCGGCTATTGGTATCCACGCGGCGGCATTCCGATCGATGTGTTCTGGCAAACCGGCGCTCCGCCGGAAGGCGCCTGGCTCCCCGACACCGGGGTGGCGCCCTATCGCGGGCGGGGTTGAGCTCGCCCATCATTCGCACTGATATTGGCTGAGTGCCCATTCGCCGGTCACCGACAACAGGTCCGTGATCTTCCAGTCGCCATCGACCTTCTTGAATTTCCATTCCAGCCGGTGCGGGTTGCCCGATATGACGAAGGCGACGATGACCTTGGCCTGGTCACCGTTGATCGCCTCGAGCGTCTTCAGGCTCTTGTCTATCTCGGCCTTGTCGTAATCGGCATTGTCGAGCGCCATGTTGGGGTCGAGGCACTCGCCCTGCCCGGATTTGCGCAAGGCGTCGCTCTTGTCGAGCACGGTTTTGGCTGGATCGATGAAATGGCTTCGCTCGGCCGGATCGATCTCCAGCCCGACCTGATCGTAAAACGGCCGCACAACGGCGGTCGGCGAGCCCGGCTGGATCGGTGCGGCGGGCGCGGCTTCGGCCGGCGACCATCCAACCGGCGGCGTGGCCGGTTCTGCCGCTCCGCCCGGCGCATTTGCGGGCGGTGCAGCGCTGTCGCTCGGCTGGGTGTCGGCCGGGGCGTTTGCCGGCGGCGCACCCAACAAGCCTTGCGCGGCGGCGCCGCTCAGAGCCGCCAGCAGGCACACACCCGACAGTGCCACGAACCGGCGGTGGGCCATCGCTTCACTCCGGCGTCTGGCCGGCCATGCATTCCAGCGCGCTGAGCGTCCAGTCGCTGGTTTTGGAAGCGATGTCCGATATCTTCCACTTGCCGTCGATCTTCTTGAGCGACCAGAGCATTTCACGTTTGGAATCATCGCCTTCCGGAAACAGGCTGAAGGATGCCGTGACCTGTGCGTTGTCGCCATCCTGCTTCTCAGACAGTTTCAGCGTTTTCGAGACGGTTTTCTGATCGAAATCCTGAGCGTCGAGACCAGGATCGAAATCGATGCAGGCGACCTGGTCCGGGTTCTTTTTCGTTGCCTGGTCGTTCAGGTCGAACAGTTTCGTCACCGGTTCGGTGAACCGGTCCCGATATTGTTCGTCGGCCTCGAACTTGACCGCCGGGGCATAGAAGAACTTCACCGCGTCGGACGCCGGTCCGGCGACGGCTCCGGCCGGCAGGGCTATCGAAAGGGCGGCAACGATCACTGTCAGTCGCATGCAGAATCTCCGGCTTTTGACGGCTTGAGCCTATCAACACCACGTATCCTGCATATCGGCTTTTTTGCGGCTCATGAAGTCCTGCAGCACCTTGTTTTAGCCGTCCAGCCAGACGTTCTGAAGGTCCATCTCGAATGTCTGGTGGACACCATAGTTCTTCACCTTCTTGCTCATGTGGCTGTAGAGCTTCTGCCAGAAGGGCTGAATAATGACGCCCGAATCCTGCAGGATCTGCTCGACATCCTTCATGACCTCGCGTCGTTTCTCCACGTCGATGAGCGAAAGCGCCTGCTTGAGCTTGGCATCAAAATCGGGGTTGGAATATGCCGATTCATTCCAGGCCTCGCCGGTGCGATAGCCGAGCGCCAGCACCTGCACGCCAAGCGGGCGCATGTACCAGATCGTCATCGAATAGGGATATTTCGTCCAGTCGTTCCAGAAGGTCGAACCCGGCAGCACCGTGCGCTTCACCTTGATCCCGGCATCGCGCAACTGGCCGGCAATGGCGTCGCCGGTATTCTTCTGCCAATCGTCCTCGATGGTGATCAGCTCATGCTCGAAGTCGGCCTGTCCGGCTTCCGCCATCAGCTTCTTGGCGCCGGCGGCGTCGCGTGTCTTCTTGGGCAGCGCATAGTATTCCGGATGGATCGGGGCGACGTGGTGGTTTTCACCAGGGGTGCCTCGCCCGGCATAACCGAGTTCGAGGACCGCATTGTTGTCGACGGCCATTTGCAGGGCGTTGCGCACCCGCTTGTCGTCGTAGGGCTTGTGGGTGATGTTGGTGCGGGCAACCAGCGTCGTCGCCGTCGCCACCTCCGATTTCACCAGATCCATCTTGTCGAGAATGTCGATGAAGTCGGCGGGCGACTCGAAATTGAGGTCGATCTCACCGGATTCGAACGCGTTCACGGTGGCGTTGAAATCGGTGCCGTAGTCGACGAACTCGACGCTGTCGAGCGGCGCCTCACCACCCCACCATTTGCCATTCTCACGACGCTTGACG
>NZ_RZPL01000611.1:0-3512 GCF_004022805.1 Mesorhizobium sp. M7A.F.Ca.CA.002.04.1.1
GTCCGCGAGCCCGCGAAATCTTGACTTTTGTGCGGCGCACAATATATTATCTTGCATTGCACAAGGGCGCCCCGAAGAAGGACGCCTCAACCGTCAAGGGAATCGTGAAATGACCCAGACCTATGAGGACTTCAGCAAATACGGCAAAGAGTTCGCCGACACCGGATTGAAGAGCTTCGCGTCGCTCTCCAAGGGCGCACAGGCGATTGCCACCGAGGCTGGTGAATACACCAAGAAGAGTTTTGAAACCGGCAGCGCCACTGTGGAGAAGCTGTTTTCAGCCAAGTCGCTGGAAAAGGCCATCGAGATCCAGTCGGACTACGCCAAGCAGTCCTATGAGGCGTTCGTCGCCGAGGCTACCAAGATCGGCGATCTCTATGCCGAACTCGCCAAGGAAGCCTACAAGCCATTCGAATCGATCGTTGCCAAGGCGAAGTAATTTCGCCCGGGCGAACTGATTTCGCCTGACGTGACCCAGATTCAGCCTTTTGACCCGAGAAAAAGCCCGGCCGTGGAAACGTGGCCGGGCTTTTTCGTGTCAATTTCCGTTCCAGAGCCTCGCGCCCCTTCACGATTGCGAAAATCGTCCAAGTTTGGTGACCTAGCCATATTGTCAGCTAACCAGAAGGGCTTAAAATCGTACATCGAACACCTACATGTCGAACTCGCATGGGGAATCGAAAGAGGCAGGAATACGTGACGATCGGTTTGACTGCCACGAGACGCGTGGTGCGAATGCAAGACGGCGACGGTAACGGCAATGGGGCCGGCCGTGGGACGGCCGTCATCACGCGCACCAAAACCAAGACCAAGAAGCCCAGCCTTTATCGGGTCCTCATCCTCAACGACGACTACACTCCGATGGAGTTCGTGGTTCACGTGCTGGAGCGTTTTTTCCAGAAGGATCGCGAAGCCGCCACACGCATCATGCTTCATGTTCACAATCATGGAGTGGGCGAGTGCGGGGTCTATACATTCGAGGTGGCCGAGACCAAAGTGTCCCAGGTCATGGATTTCGCCCGACAGAATCAGCATCCGCTGCAATGCGTGATGGAGAAGAAGTGAGGTAACATGCCGGCTTTCTCCCAAGGCCTGGAAAAGGCGCTTCACCAGGCGCTGACGCTCGCCAATGAGCGGCACCATGAATATGCAACCCTAGAACATCTGCTGCTCGCGCTCATCGACGACACCGAGGCGGCCGCCGTCATGCGCGCCTGCAATGTCGATCTCGATGAGCTCAAGCATACGGTTCTCACCTATATCGACACCGAGCTGGACAACCTCGTCACCGGCTACGACGAGGACTCCAAGCCGACGGCCGGTTTCCAGCGCGTCATCCAGCGCGCGGTGATCCATGTGCAGTCTTCTGGCCGCGAGGAAGTGTCGGGCGCCAACGTGCTCGTCGCCATCTTCGCCGAGCGCGAGAGCCATGCCGCCTATTTCCTGCAGGAACAGCAGATGACCCGCTACGATGCGGTCAACTACATCTCGCACGGCATTGCCAAGCGTCCGGGCGCGTCGGAGACACGCTCGCCGCGCGGCGCCGATGACGAGCAGGGCGGCCAGAACGGCGCCGAGCCGCAAGAGGAAGGCGGCAAGAAGAAGCAGCAGCAGGACGCGCTGACGGCCTATTGCGTCAATCTCAACAACAAGGCCAAGGCCGGCAAGATCGACCCGCTGATCGGCCGCGAGTCCGAGATCAACCGCACCATCCAGGTGCTGTGCCGCCGCTCCAAGAACAACCCGCTCTACGTCGGTGACCCCGGCGTCGGCAAGACGGCGATCGCCGAGGGCCTGGCCAAGCGCATCGTCGAGGGCGACGTTCCCGAAGTGCTGCACAATGCCACCATCTTCGCGCTCGATATGGGCACGCTGCTCGCCGGCACGCGCTATCGCGGTGATTTCGAGGAACGGCTGAAGCAGGTCGTCAAGGAGCTCGAGGATTATCCTGGCGCCGTGCTGTTCATCGACGAGATTCACACGGTGATCGGGGCAGGGGCGACTTCAGGCGGCGCCATGGATGCGTCCAACCTGTTGAAGCCGGCGCTGTCGTCGGGTGCGATCCGCTGCATCGGCTCGACCACCTACAAGGAATTCCGCCAGTTCTTCGAGAAGGACCGTGCCTTGGTGCGGCGCTTCCAGAAGATCGACGTCAACGAGCCGACCATCGAGGACGCGATCGAGATCATGAAGGGCCTCAAGCCCTATTATGAGGAGTTCCACAAGGTGAAGTTCACCAACGAGGCGATCAAGGCCTCGGTGGAACTGTCGGCACGCTACATCAACGACCGCAAGCTGCCGGACAAGGCGATCGACGTGATCGACGAGACCGGCGCCTCGCAGATGCTGGTGCCGGAAGCCAAGCGCAAGAAGACTATCGGCATCAAGGAGATCGAGGCGACGATCGCCACCATGGCCCGCATCCCGCCGAAGACGGTTTCGGCCGACGACGAGAAGGTGCTGCAGGGCCTCGATATCGAGCTGAAGCGAGTCGTCTATGGCCAGGACACTGCGATCACCGCACTGACCTCGGCGATCAAGCTGGCGCGTGCCGGCCTGCGCGAACCGGAGAAGCCGATCGGCTCCTACCTGTTCTCCGGCCCGACCGGCGTCGGCAAGACCGAAGTGGCCAAGCAGTTGGCCGCGTCGCTCGGCGTGGAGCTGATCCGCTTCGACATGTCGGAATATATGGAGCGCCACACCGTGTCGCGGCTGATCGGTGCTCCTCCCGGCTATGTCGGCTTCGACCAGGGCGGTCTTCTGACGGACGGCGTCGACCAGCATCCGCATTGCGTGCTGTTGCTGGACGAGGTCGAGAAGGCGCATCCGGACCTGTTCAACATCCTGTTGCAGGTTATGGACCATGGCAAGCTGACCGACCACAACGGCAAGCAGATCGACTTCCGCAATGTGATCCTGATCATGACCACCAATGCGGGCGCGTCGGATGCGCAGCGTGCGGCGATCGGCTTCGGCTCGACCAAGCGCGAAGGCGACGATGTCGAGGCGATCAACCGGCTGTTCACGCCGGAGTTCCGCAACCGTCTCGATGCGATCATCCCGTTCGGCTCGCTGCCGGTGCCGGTCATCCATCAGGTGGTGCAGAAGTTCGTCATGCAGCTCGAGGCCCAGCTTTCCGAGCGTGGCGTCACCTTCGACCTGTCGGCGGACGCGATCGCCTGGCTCGCCGACAAGGGCTATGATGAGCGCATGGGCGCGCGGCCGCTCGGTCGTGTGATCCAGGAGCACATCAAGAAGCCATTGGCCGACGAGGTGCTGTTCGGCAAGCTCAAGAAGGGCGGCACGGTGCGCGTCACCGTCGAGAAGAAGGAAACCGGCGAGACCGGCCTGAAGCTCGAATCGCTGGCCGACGAGGCGCCGGTGAAGCCGAAGAAGGAAGAGCCGGAAGAAACGCCGAAGTCCAGAAAGGCCGTGGTGAAAAAGCCGGCGGCCAAGAAGCTGGTGGCGCAGAAGCCCGAAGCCAAGGGCAAGGACGGCGGCAAGCGCAGCCT
>NZ_RZPL01000612.1:0-3510 GCF_004022805.1 Mesorhizobium sp. M7A.F.Ca.CA.002.04.1.1
CGTCGGGGATGTCCAAGCCGCGCGCGGCGACGTCGGAAGCGACGAGGTAGCGCAGCTTGCCGTCGCGGAAATTGGCCAGCATCTGCATGCGCGCGCGCTGGTCCATGTCGCCATGCAGCGCACCGGCGTCGAAATCATACTTCAGCAGCGAGCGGAACAGTTCCGACACTTCGACCTTGCGGTTGCAGAAGATGATGGCGTTCTTCAGTTCGGCATCTTCGGCCTTGATCAGGTTGCGCAGCGTCTCGCGCTTGTCCCACGGCTTGGAGCCTGATTTGACCAGCCGCTGGGTGATGTTGGTGGCGGCGGACGCGGCCTTCGAGACCTCGACGCGCACCGGCGCATGCAGGAATTTCTCGGTCAGCTTGGTGATTTCCGGCGGCATCGTCGCCGAGAAGAACAGCGTCTGCCTGGTGAACGGGATCATCTCGCAGATGCGCTCGATGTCGGGAATGAAGCCCATGTCGAGCATGCGGTCGGCTTCGTCGATGACGAGGATCTCGACGCCATTGAGCAACAGCTTGCCGCGCTCGCGGTGATCGAGCAGGCGGCCGGGCGTCGCGATCAGCACGTCGACGCCGCGCTCCAGCTTCTTGTTCTGTTCGTCGAATGAGACACCGCCGATCAGGAGCGCGATGTTGAGCTTGTGGTTCTTGCCATATCGGATGAAATTCTCTTCGACCTGCGCGGCGAGTTCGCGCGTCGGCTCCAGGATCAGCGTGCGCGGCATACGGGCGCGGGCCCGGCCGTTTTCGAGGCGGGTCAGCATCGGCAGCACGAAGGAAGCCGTCTTGCCAGTGCCGGTCTGGGCGATGCCCAAAATATCCTTGCCGAGCAAGGCGTGCGGGATCGCACCAGCCTGGATCGGCGTCGGCTGGGTGTAGCCGGCGTCGGTGACTGCGGAAAGGACCTTCGGCGACAGGCCGAGGTCTGCGAAGGTCAACGCTTCTTGAGCGGTCGTGGTGTCTGAGGACAAGTGTTGTTGTCTTTGGCTGGTTCGGGGAAGCGCAACGGCGTCTAATGGCGTCGCGGCAAGCGCCACGCGCCTGCAAGATCGGTATTGCAATTAGGAGCAAGCCCTCGATTTGTCAACAGAAACGGGCAGCAATGGCACGATTGTGAAGTTGTAACCTTAATCGGGATGCTTAATCGACCTGTCGGTCGCAGAGCCGGCTCAATAGCGGAACTGTTCGGCGAGAATACGCTCGTTCCAGGAATGATTGGGATCGAACAGCAACGTTGCTGTCGCCGTGGGTGATTCTCGCACCGTCACCGAGGTCACCGCCTTGACCTCGGTATGGTCGGCGGCGGCGTTCACCGGCCGCTTTTCCGGCTCGCGGATGTCGAAGCGCACCGTCGCTTTGTTGGAGAGCAGCGCGCCGCGCCAGCGGCGCGGGCGAAACGGGCTGACCGGGGTCAGCGCCAGCAGCGGCGCGTCGAGCGGCAGGATCGGCCCGTGCGCCGAAAGATTGTAGGCGGTGGACCCGGCCGGGGTTGCGATCATGACGCCGTCGCAGTTCAGTTCCTCAAGCCGGACCTGTTCGTCGACGGTGATGCGGATCTTGGCCGTCTGGTACGATTGACGCCACAGCGCCACCTCGTTGATAGCCAGTGCCGAAATCGTTTCGCCTTCCGAGGTCACGGCCAGCATCTCCAGCGGGCGGATGGTTTCGGCGACGGCGGCTTCGAGACGCTCGGTCAGGCCACCGGAACGATACTCGTTCATCAGGAAGCCGATGGTGCCACGGTTCATGCCGTAGACCTTCTTGCCGGTCCCCATCGTGTCGCGCAGGGTCTGCAGCAGGAAGCCGTCACCCCCAAGGGCAACGACGATCTCGGCCTCCTCGACGGAAGACTGGCCATAGCGCGCCGACAGGCTTTCCAGCGCCGTCTTGGCGTCAGCGGTGTCGGACGAGACGAAGGCGATGTGGCTGGCGGCTTTGCTCATGGCTCCCCGATGACGACCGGTGGCAGCGGCAGGGCCGCGCCAATTTCGGGGTAGCATGGGCGGGGTAGGTCTGCAAACGGAGCCGCCATCCCGGATGGCAATGCCATTCCGGGATGGCGAGGCGACCGCGGGACGGCGGATGCGGACATGCGTTCGCGTATCATGACAAAGGCTACGCGAATGTGATGGTTAAGACCGGCCTTAAAGTCTCGTAAAGCCGGATCGGTCATGTTAGCCGGCAGTGGATGGGTGGCGTGGGGGCTAGCCAGTCGAGGCCGACATATTGCCGGTAACACGCCTGATCATTGTCTTTCTGATGCTGGGAAGCTTCGCGCTGCTCTTTGCCGAACTGGTGCGCCAGTCCGAAGAGACGAGCTTCCGACCGCAGCCCACGGCGTCGCGCTGTGGTGACGCAGCCGGAGCGCCATGCCCGCAAAGGGCGCTGTAGCGCTGTAACCTGATCATCCTTTCGGACGACCGGCGGCATTGGCGGCCGCTTCGGTGCGCGACATCGCGCGGCAGTTTCTCTCCTTAAAAGCAGAGGCCGGTCGGCTGCCGCACGTTCCACTCGTGAAAGCTTGCTGTTTGCACTCGCGGCGCTTGGCGGTGTAGATGGGTGCACCGATTGGCGGAAAGGTTTTTGGGTAGCCTCGTATCCGCCGTTGTTGGGAAACAAGCCCTGCGGCTCGTTGACTGGCCGGGTGTCTGGAGCAGGGGGTTCCATGTCGCGCAGCGTGTTGATTTCTGGTGGCTGCGGCTTCCTCGGCTCACATCTGGTCGACCGTCTGTTGCGGCGAAGCGATCTGGAAAAGCTGATCGTCGTCGACAATCTTTGGACCGGGACGCGAGACAACGTCGCACATATCGCCGATCCGCGTTTCGATCTGCAGATTGCCGATGCCGAAAGCTTTTCATCCCTTCAACGCTTCGATGAGATCATCCATCTCGCGTCGCCGGCTTCGCCGCTTTGGTACATGCGCGAGCCGGTACGCACGATCAAGGCCAACATCGGCGGCGCGCTCAATCTTCTGACGCTGCTCAAGCCCGGCGGCCGTTTCTGCTTCGCCTCGACCTCGGAAGTCTATGGCGACCCCCTGGTTTCACCCCAACCCGAGAGTTACAGGGGATCGGTGGACTGCACCGGTCCCAGGGCCTCTTATGATGAAAGCAAACGCTGCACCGAGGCATTGCTGTTCGAACAGCAGCGGGTTGTCGGGCTCGACATTCGCGTCGTCAGGATTTTCAACACATATGGGCCGCGAACCCGCATCGACGACGGACGCGCCGTTTCGAACTTTGCCATCCAGGCTCTGACAACCGGGGTGCTGACGGTCTATGGCGACGGGTCCCAATCGCGCAGTTGGGGTTATGTCGACGACATCGTCGAGGGGCTGGAACGTTACTTCTGGCGCGACGGCATCTCGCATCGCGGCCCTCTGAACATCGGCAACGATCACGAGGTTTCCGTCCTGCGCATCGCGGAATTCGTCAGGTCGCTTGTCCCCGGCAGCCGCATCGAGCACCACCCTCCGGCTCCCCAGGATCCGACAAATCGGCGTCCG
>NZ_RZPL01000613.1:0-3504 GCF_004022805.1 Mesorhizobium sp. M7A.F.Ca.CA.002.04.1.1
ATCCCGCAGAGCACATGGCTTTGATCTCCAGCTACGCCGGCGCCCGTGTCGCCGAGCGGCTGGCGGCACGGATTTCAGGACTGGAGGAGGGCGCGCGAGGCGAGGTCTGGCCGGTCGACCTGGTGGTGAGAGGGTCAGTCGCCGGTGCGCCGGCGTAGCTGGAGATCAAAGCCATGTGCTCTGCGGGATCGAGTTGAGACGCGACACTCACGCCGCATCAATCTCGCCCGACGCCGGCAGTAGCGAGACCACCGCAAGGGGGCCGGATTCCGACATCTCACGCCGCGGATTTGAGGTGGTCGATGAAGGCGCGCAGCTTCGGCAGGACTTGGCGCTTGCCGGGATGATACAGGAAGACGCCCGGCGTCGTGGCGGCGATGCCGTCCAGCATCGGTTCCAGTTTACCTTCGGCTATCGGAGCTTCAGCGATTGGTCGAGGCGTCTGCGCCAGCCCGACGCCCCGCATCGCGGCCCCGAGCAATGTCGGATAATCGTGCGCTATCAGCGGGCCTGAGAGCATCGCCTCGATCGTCTCGTTGCCGTCGACGAAAGCCCAGGGCGCTATGGCGCCATTCGAACGGCGCAAGCGCAGGCAGGCGTGGTTGCGCAGATCGTCGACGCGTTCGGGGCGGCCGTGGCGTTTGAGATAGTCAGGGCTGCCGACGACCACGAACGAAAACGATGGGGTTAGCCGCACCGCGACCATGTCGACCGCAATGAACTGGCCGAGACGGATGCCGGCATCGAACCCGCCGGCCGCGAGATCGACCATCTCGTCGCTCGCGGCGATCTCCAGCTCGATCTCGGGGTAAGCCCGGCAGAACGACGCGATCATCGGCTCCAGGATCAACGGCACGACAGCGCGGGGCACGGACAGGCGCAGCAGACCGGTCGGCCGTTGGCCGATGTCACGCACGGCCTCGCCGGCCGCGACGAGTTCTTCGAAAGCAGGGCCGGCACGATCGAGGAACCGCTGGCCAGGCTCGGTCAAGCCGACGCTCCGTGTCGTGCGGACGAACAGCGCCGCACCCATGCGTGCCTCCAGCGCGCGCACCGCCTGGCTCACGGCGGACGGTGTCACGCCGAGTTGCGCTGCGGCGCGGCGGAAGTTGCGGTGCCTGGCGACAGCCAGGAACGCCTCGATGCCCTCCAGCGCACCATGTCGGACTGTGTAGTTCTGCTTCATAGGTTGTTGTTATTACGCCGGGTAGTCGAATTATGGAAGTGGGCCTAGGTATGAGCTGAACCTAGGAGACATCATGCGATGACCGATGAACTTGAAGGGGTACGCGACCATTATCGCGCGACGGGCCTGACCGAGCGGCTGAAGACGGTGTTGGCTGCCCTCGGCCCGGAGGACCAGCTCCTCACGCCCCAACAATTGGGCGTTCTCGACCAGTTTCACACCCGTGGGCTAGCTGCCACCGCCGAGCTTGCCCAATTGGCGGGGATCGCTGCCGACATGTCGATACTGGACGTCGGCTCGGGCGTCGGTGGGCCGGCGCGCTTTCTGGCTGCGACCTATGGCTGCCGGGTTACTGGCGTGGATCTCAGCGAGCCTTTCGTGGATGCCGCGCGCTATCTGACCGAGCGCACGGGACAGAGCGGGCAGCTGTCGTTCCAGACCGCCAGCGCATTGGAGCTCCCATTCGACGATGGCCGTTTCGACGCGGTGCTGTTGCAGCACGTGGCGATGAACATCTCTGACCGGACGCTGCTCTACAGCGAGATTCGGCGCGTGCTGAAGCCAGGCGGCAGGTTTGCCACATACGACGTCGTGCTGTCTGGAGGCGAGCCGCACTATCCGCTTCCCTGGGCGAGAACGCCGGCGACGAGCTTTCTCCTAACAGCCGGTGCGACGCGCGAGGCGATCGAACCGGCCAGCTTCCGCATGCTGGCATGGCAAGACGACACCGACGCCGCCAAGGCGTGGTTCGCACAGTTGCGCGCGTCGGGGCCGCCGCCTTCGCCCAATCTCGGCGTGGTGATGGGACCGGACTTCGCTGAGCTTGCGGCCAACCTCGGACGAAATCTTATGCAAGGTCGGCTCGGTATCCTGACCGCAGTGTTCGAGGCCGCATGAACCAATTGTCGAGAGGAGGCCAGATGTCCACCGAAGTCCTATTCCAAATCCATCTTGTTCTGGGCTATGTCGCGTGGCTGCTTTGCTTCGCTACATACGGTTTGCCGTGGCTCAGGTCGATGGACCGGGTCGCGGCGCAGCGCGCTGTTGCCGCTCTGCACAGCTTCCGCTTCTTCGGGCTGGTCTTCCTCGTTCCGGGTGTCGTCAGCCCCGATTTGCCTGCCGGCTTTGCCGTGTTTGCTGCCTACGGCGACCTTGCAACAGGAGTGCTGGCCATGCTGGCGCTGCTCACGGTGAGGATACCTCAGCTCTTCTGGGCGCTCGTCGTCGCCTTCAATCTGGTCGGGACGGTCGACCTCATCGTGGACTATTACCACGCCATCCAGGTCGGCCTCCCCCAGCGTGCGGGCGAACTGGGCGCCACCTACGCGATCCCGATCATCTACGTGCCGCTGCTGATGATCACGCACATCGTCGCGTTCTATTTTCTGGTGCGTCCTCCGCAAGCCGCGGCTTGGACTGTCGCAGACTAGTCCTTTGCCGCCGCCGCCTTGATGTCCAGCAGGCCGTAGCCGAAATCATTGTCGCGTCCCTTGGGGCCGAGATCCCTGGCCGTTGCCGCGAGCGCCTTTTCGATGTCGTCGGCCGAGCGATCGGGCGCGGCATGGATGAGATTGGCGATGGCGCCGCTCACGATCGCCGCGGCAAACGAGGTGCCTGTGACCACATCCGAGCCGGCGCCGCTCGGCGCCACCATCTCGACGCCGGGTGCCGAGATGAAGACATAGGCGCCGCGATTGGCCTGCGGCATCAGCCCGTCCTTGGCATCGGTGGCGGTCACCGCGACGACACCATCGAAGGCGGCCGGATAGCCATAGGGCGCCTTCGGCCCGTTGTTACCGGCTGCGGCGACCAGCACCATGCCGAGCGCGCGGGCATTGCGGCAGGCGACGCCGAGCAAATCGTTCTTCGGCCCGACAAAGCTCATATTGATGATGCGCACGTCCTGTTCCGCCGCCCAGTCGAGCGCCGACAGGATGACGTCCATGGTCGACTTGCCGTCCTCGAAGGCGCGGGCGTGATAGATTTTTGCGCCCGGTGCCATGCCTTCCAGCGCGCCGACGCCGGCGATCAGCCCGTCGATCGACGTGCCGTGATCGCGCTTTTCGATTGGCACGTCGGGCATGGCGTCGAACTGCCCGGCAATGACGCCCGAGAGCGCCGGGTTGGTGTCGTCGATGCCGGTGTCGATCACCGCGATGCGGACGTTTTCTCCGTTGGCCTGCTTGGAATCGAGTGCAATGCGGTCGAACGCATAGTTGACGATGCCGGCGGCCTGCTGCAGCGAATAGACGTGATTGGGCTCGCGCCGCTGGGTGCGGCCGTCGGCGGCCAGTTGCGCCAGCACGACGCCGACGGGC
>NZ_RZPL01000614.1:0-3496 GCF_004022805.1 Mesorhizobium sp. M7A.F.Ca.CA.002.04.1.1
TTTCTCCACTGTCCGAAGCGGCAACGGAGCATTCCGGGCATCGACAATCAAGCCGCTGACAACAGCTACTTGATCGATTCCAGCTTGGCGACGGCAGCGGTGAAGCCAGCCAGCGACACCGGGATGGTGACCGGCTTGCGGGTGACCGATTCCATGCCGATGTTCAGATTGGTCCCCGACTTCATGGCCTTGATGAGATCCGCCGACAGCGGCGTGGCGGCATAGGCGCCGTTCTGGTCGCTGGTCTGGATGGCAATCGTCGTCTTCTGGCCCTGGTCGATCTGGAAGGAGGCGCCGGACGGCAGGAACAGGCCGTGCGGCAGGGCAAGCAGCATGGCGAGGCTGCCATTGCCGTTGTCGCGGCGCACGGTCACGGTCAGCACGCGCTGCCCGGTCTTGGCCTCGGTCAGGTTCTGCGAAAGCTGGCACTGAAGCTCGGTGGTCGCCGAACCGCTGGAGCAGTTCATCGCCCACGGATTGGCATCGGCCGGTTTTGCATTGGTTTCAGCCGGCTTTGGCTGGGCCGGCTTGGCATCTTCGGCGAGGGCCGGGCCGGTGGCCAGAGCAAGCCACAGGGCGGCCAGCCCCGCGGCCATGCCAAGTAAATTAGATCTAGCTAAAGTAAATGTCATGTTGTTTTGCCGGATGCCTTGCATGTTTCCTCGCCGCGCCCGGTATTCTCCCGAGCATGGCTTGATACAACACCCGCGACTGTTCCGGAAGCCGAGCAGGAGGCAAGCAAGCCGGCGAAATTACTGTGGCTTTTCGGATACAACGAACAATATTGCAGGAGGCCCTCAGAAATCGAAGCGCCGGAGACTCGCTATACAATAGAATTCGAGTAAGATTTTACACGGGGTGCGTGCAGTCCCCGAAGGACTCGCCAGGGATGGGAACTACCGAGACGCCTCGGCAAGTTGGTGAGATGGCGGCGCGTGGGGAGGATTTCCGCGTGCACGCCGGCTATCGCCGTTCGCGAATCGCCAGGCATCTCTGGAAGACGACGGCACTGACGACGCTGGCGCTCGGCCTTTCAGGCATGGCCGCCTATGGCGATCCCAACGGGCTATGGCAGCCGCAGATCCGCGCCATCATCGGCGCCGACAACAATGGCGGCAACGGCGCGCTCGAAGGTTTCATCCCGCTCAAGCAGACGGCCGAATCCGTGCTGTTCCTGGATGTCCGGGCCAAGCACGATTTCAAGGATGGTTCCGGCCAGGATGTCGGCCTCGGCATTCGCCGCATCGTCAACCCGGACCTGATGATCGGCGGCTACGCCTATCTCAATCTCGAGAACTACAACTCCACCCAGTTCACCGCGGCCACGCTGGGCGCCGAGGCGATCACGCCTCATTTCGATGCGCATGTGAACGTCTATCTGCCGATCAAGGGTGATTCGACGGATCACTCGACCAGTTCGACCCTGTCGATGGTCAGCAACCAGCTGATCGAGCAGATCTCGGTCCTCGACCACCGCGATTACGCGGCATGGGGCATCGAGGGCGAGATCGGCGCGCAGGTGCCGGTCAACCTGCCCGACAAGCATTCGCTGCGGCTCGACATTGGCGTCTATCATTTCGAGGATCCGCATGGCGACGACGGCAGCGTCACGGGCGCCAAGGCCGGCTTCGAGTATACGATCGGCGATGTTTTCGGCAGCAACACGGAACTGGTCTTCGCCGGCGAGGTCCGCAACGACAATCGCGACGACACCCAGTTCGCCGGCAGTGTGCGGCTGAACATCCCGTTCAATCCCGGCAGCGGCTCGGACCACGCCGCCAATGGGGCCGACAGCGGGCCGGAGCCGGTCTATCCGGTCAGCGAAGGCCTGCGCAAGCGCGTCAACGAGCGCGTGCGTGGCGATATCGGCGTCCGCGTCCAGTCGCAGACGCTGACCGGCGGCTCGACGACGCGTGTCGCCATCAACGCCGCCACCAATGCCGCCTTCGGCAAGTTCTACTACGCCGATGGCGGCCTCGCCGGTGCCGGCACGCTGGCCGACCCGACGACGCTGGACGACGCCGTGACCAAGTCGGGTGCGAACGGTTTTGTCGTGGCACTCGGCGGCAACGGCAATCTGACGACTGGCGGGGTGACGCTTGCCAATGGACAGACCGTCATCGGCGGCGGCGAAAGCGTCACCGCAAGGCTTTTCGGCGGCGGCACCAGCACCTTCAACCTGGGCGGCAGCGACGGCACGATCCAGGGCACCAACGTCGCCAACCCCGTCTTTACGCTCGGCAACGGCAACACGCTCAGCGGTATCATCATCACCGGCGGCGGCGACGGCATCTTCGGCAACAACATCACCGGCGCGACGCTGACCAATGTGACGGTCACCGGTGCGGGCGGCAACGGCGCCGACTTCACGGGCAGTTCGACCGGCATCACCGACTCCAACTTCACCGCCACCGGCAACGGCCTCGACGGCCTGCACATCGACGGCGACGGCACCTACAATTTCACCGGCACGACGCTGCTGCAGGGCAATCTCGACGACGGTCTCGATATCACCGGCAAGGGCACCTACACCTTCGCCACCGTCAATGCGCAGGACAATACCGACCGCGGCATCACCGTGCAGGGCACGTCGACCGGAGGCACGTTCACCACCACCGGCGGCACCGTGTCAGGCAATGGCGGCACCGCCGTCTTCATCGATCCGATCACCGCCCATGTGGTGCTGGACTCGATCAGCCAGAGCGGCGGCACGTCGGGTGTCGTGCTGGAGAATGTCGCGGGCAACTTCACCGTCAACGGTGCGACGACGATCTCCAACACGACCGGACCGGCGATCGCCATTTCGGATTCGCCGGCGACGATCCGCTTCGGCGACATCAGCATCACCAACCCCGGCGCCGACGGCATCTCGTTTGCCGGCGTCAATGCGGCGGTGGTCGCCGGCAACATCGTCATCTCCGGACTGGGTGTCGGCACCGGCCTCGACTTCTCCGGATCCAAGACCAATTTCACCGCGCAGTCGCTCAGCATCACCGGCACCGGTGCTGCCGGCTCGATCGGCATCGATCTGACGTCGCCGAGCGTTGGCGGCGCGGTGATCATCATCACCGATGGCGGCGTCATCACCAATGTCGATACCGGCGTGCGGCTGGGCATTGCCGGCACGCCGGGCGCCACGGCCAACGCCGAATTTACCTTCGGCGGCAATTCCAGCTCCATCTCCGGCATCACCGCCTCGCTCGATGCGCGCGGGCTCAATGAGGGCAGCGGCCACTACGCTTTCGGCACGACCGCGTTTACCGGCCCGCAACTTTACGATCTGCGCAATTACATCTTCGTTGCGGCCGGGGCTTCGGGCGGCGGCACGTCGATCACCGACCTCGCCTCGATCGAATATGCCGACAGCATTACCGCCAGCGACGCCATCATTGTCCTGGTCAACCGCGGGACAATCGACGACGCCACCGGCTTCTCGCTGAGCGACGGACAGGAACTGGCCTCGTTCGGCAACGACCGCGCGTTCTCGCTCGGCGGG
>NZ_RZPL01000615.1:0-3478 GCF_004022805.1 Mesorhizobium sp. M7A.F.Ca.CA.002.04.1.1
TCCATCTCCGGCGAGATGACGCCGCCGACGTAGTTCAACACCGCCTCGCCACTGCGATTGATGCGGCGCGTCTGCTCGACCGCGCGATGATCCATCCAGACGATGATGTTGCGTTCCGGATTGGCGGACTTGCTTACCGGCAGCGGCACGCCGCCCTCGCCCAGCACCACCAGCGAACAGGTGGCGTCGAAGCCGATGCCGGCGATCGCCTCGGGCGCCACGCCCGATTGCGCGACCGCTTCACGCGTGGCCGCGCAAACCGCCCGCCAGATGTCGTTGCTCGACTGCTCGACAATGTCGCCGGCCTCGCGCCAGACCTCGATGTCCCGTTTGGCCGAGGCAAGCAGGGTTCCCGTGTGGTCGAACACCCCGGCCCGCGCGCTGCCGGTGCCGACGTCGATGCCGAGGAAGTGGGACATTGGGGGAAACCTTCGGTTTAAGGCAGTAGGGGAGTAGGGGAGTAGGGCAGTAAGGCAGTACGGGAATAGGAGATGGTGGCTTGGCTCGGGCCCGGGCATTGAACGGCAGAGCAATCCTACTGCCCTACTGCCCTACTGCCCTACTGCCCTACTGCCCTACTGCCCTACTCCCCTACTCCCCCTAGAGATCATTGCTCTGCGGCAAAATCACCAAATCCCTTATCGTCACATTGCGCGGCCGGGTCAGCATGAACATCACCGCTTCGGCCACCTCGCGTGGCTGCATCAGGCCGCCGGCGGCGAGTTCCTCTTCGAGCTTGGCCTTCGGCCAGTCGTCGACCAGTGCCGTCACCACCGGGCCGGGCGCCACGGCGCCGACGCGCAGGCCGTGCTTGGCGACTTGCCGGCGCACCGTGTGGACGAAGGCCTGCACGGCGTGCTTGGAGGCCGTGTAGATCGGTTCCCAGACCACCGGGACCAGACCGGCGATCGAACTGGTGACGATGATGTCGCCGGTCTTGCGTTCGATCATGTGCGGCAGCACCGCCTGGATCGAACGGAAGCAGGCATTGATGTTGAGGTTGAGCATGCGATCCCAGACGTCGGGATCGCCGGTCGCCACCTCGCCGCCGACATAGGCGCCGGCATTGGCATGGAAGATGTCGAGTTGGCCGGCCTTCTCCAGGATTTGCGGCATCATGGTGGCGACGCTTGCCGGCTGCATCAGGTCGATCACCAGCGGGATCGCTTTGGGGCCGAGTTCGGCGCACAGTTTGTTCAGCGTCGCCTCGGCGCGGTCGACCAGCACCACGGTGGCGCCGGCCGCCAGCATATGCCTGGCGCATTCGAGGCCGATGCCTGACGCGGCACCGGTGACGGCGGCAACTTTTCCGGACAGTTCTTGGCTCATGTCTTGCTTCCTGTTGATGGGTTCAGGCCCGGCCATGCGAGACACGCGAGCGGCGTGCCAGCGAGTCGACGATGACCGCGATGGCAAGCACGGCGCCGGTGATCATGTACCGAAGCGACGAGGACAGATCGAGCAGCGTCAGGCCGCTGGCGATCGACTGGATGACGATGATGCCGAGCAGTGCCGAATAGGCGCTGCCCCTGCCGCCGAACAGGCTGGTGCCGCCTATGACGGCCGCTGCGATGGCGTTGAGGTTGACGTCGCCCGTGCCGGCCTGCTGGCTGGCCGAGGCCAGGCGGGCCGCCGACAGCACGCCGCCGAAAGCCGCCAGCATCGAGCACAGCACGAAGGCGCTGGAATAGATCAGCCGCACATTGATGCCGGCGCGCCGCGCCGCCTCGCGGTTGCCGCCGACCGCCGACATAGAGCGGCCCCATTTGGTCCGCGTCAGCGCGTAGTGCATCGATATGACCAGGCCGACGAACAGGCCGAACATCCACGGAATGCCGCGCGCCTGATTGAGATAGAAGACGATGAGCTCGAGAATGACCGTAATCACCACCGCGCGCGTGACGAGCCCGCCGGTCGACGGCGCCGACAGGTTCGCGGCGCGGCGGCGCGCGACGGTGCGCAGGCCGGTGATCAGCATGACGATGCCCGGCACGGCCGCCAGAGCGAACGAGACGAGTTTGGGCATCATCAGCAACTGGCCGAAATTCACCAGGTTCGAGCCGTAGGGCAGGTTGATCGAGCCGGTCGAGCCGAGGATGTAGAGCTGCAGGCCAAGCACCGCCAGCAAGCCGGCCAGCGTCGAGACGAAGCTCGGCATGCCGAGCCGGTTGAACAGCAGCGCATAGAGGGCGCCGATGAAGCCGCCGACGGCAACAGCGGCCAGAATCGCGAGCGCCACCGGCCAGCCCTGGTTGACCCACAGCGTGCCGACCATGGCCGAGGCAAAGCCGCTGATCGAACCGACCGACAGGTCGATCTCGCCGACCATCAGAACGCAGACGATGCCGAGCGCGATGACGCCGACGGTTGAGCAATCGAACAGCAGATTGACCAGATTGCTGCTCGACAGGAAGATCGGGTTGATGCTGGCGAACACCGTCCAGATGATGACCAGCCCGACAATCACTGGCAGCGAGCCGAGATCGCCCGAGCGGACCCGGTCGAAGAACCGGCGGATGGCGCCGCCGATCCCCGCCTCGTGCTTGACGCGCACATCGGCGCGGTCGAGCTGCGGCGGCACGGGGGCGGCCTGTTCGGCTTCGCGGCTCATGGGCGTGGCTCCTGGGTCTGGTCTTGCCTGGCCTGCCTGCGCTCGGCGCGCCGCGACACCGAATTGTTCGAGGCGCCGGTGATGGCGCTGACCAGTTCCTGGTTCGAGGCATCGGGCGAGAAGATGCCGTTGTTGCGGCCAAGCCGCAGCACGACGATGCGGTCGGCGACGGCGCGCACGTCTTCCATGTTGTGGCTGATGATGACGACGCCGAGGCCGCGGTCGCGCACCCGCTCGATCAAATTGAGCACTTCCGCCGTCTGCGCCACGCCAAGCGCTGCCGTCGGCTCGTCGAGCAGGATGAGCTTGGGTTCGAGCAGCAGCGAGCGCGCGATCGCCACCGTCTGGCGCTGGCCGCCCGACAGTGAAGCGACCACTTCGCGGACACTCGGGATGCGCGCCGAAAGCTCGTTGAGCAGCGTCCAGGCGCGCACTTCCATCGCCACCTCGTCCAGCCGCAGCGGGCTGAGTTCGCGGCCAAGGAAGATGTTGGCGACGATGTCGAGGTTCTCGCACAGCGCCAGGTCCTGGAACACGGTGGCGATGCCGAGCGTCAGCGCGGCACTCGGATCGGCAAGTGTCACCTGCTTGCCGCGAAAACTGATCGTGCCTGAGCTCGGCTGATGCACGCCGGCCAGGATCTTGACCAGGGTCGACTTGCCGGCGCCATTGTCGCCGACCAGCGCCACCACTTCGCCTGCATGGACATCGAGATCGATGTCGGTGAGCGCCGAAACGGCGCCGAAATTCTTCGAAACGCCGCGCAGGCTGAGCACCAGCTCGCCTGCCGGAACCGGTTCGTCCGAGGTATCGGTCATGCCAGGAAGCCTTTCAAAACCGGTTCAAAAATTTCGCATGAGCGCTGCC
>NZ_RZPL01000616.1:0-3473 GCF_004022805.1 Mesorhizobium sp. M7A.F.Ca.CA.002.04.1.1
GACGTAGACCCCTTCTCGGCCATCACGCTCGGCGCCCAAGGGGCTCTCGAGCCGATCGATTACAACATCGTCGACAAGAAGAAGATGCGGCCCGGCTTTGGTTGGGAATACGCCGCCTCGACCTATTTCTTCTCCTATGTCATCGCCTATGATTCCGAGAAGTACGGCAAGGACGCGCCGACCGGCATGGCCGATTTCTTCGACGTGAAGAAATTCCCCGGCAAGCGCTCGCTCTACAAATGGGGCGTATCGAGCTGGGAAGCAGCACTTCTGGCCGACGGCATCGCGCCGGCGTCGCTCTACCCGCTCGACCTCAAGCGCGCCCATGACAAGATCGCCGCGTTCAAGGAAAACGTCGTTGCCTATTGGGGTGGCGGCGCCGAAAGCCAGAGCGTGCTGCTCAATGGCGAGGCCTCGATGGCGATCGTCTGGTCGACGCGCGCTTCGCTGATCGAGCAGGATTCGGGCGGCAAGATCAAGTTCATCTGGGATCAGGGACTGATCTCGCCCGGTGCGCTGGCCGTGCTCAAGAACAACCCCGGCGGCAAGGACGCTGCGATGAAGTTCATCGCCAGTGCCCAGGACCCTGAAAAGCAGCTGGTCATGTTCGACAAGCTCGGCCAAGGTCCTGCAAACCCGGCGGCAGACGCGCTGATCACGGCCGACAAGAAGCGCATCAACCCGGTCGATCCCGAGAACATGAAGAAGCAGATCGCGCTCGACATGGACTGGTACGCCAAAAATTACGGGCCGGCGCTCGACGAATACACCAAGATCATCTCGGCCTGATCAGGGCCGGGATAATCGGGTGGACATGAGATCCTATCTCTCCGACAGGATGGGCGCGGCGCTGTTGATGGCGCCGCTGCTCCTGTTTCTTGTCCTGGCCTATGCCTGGCCGTTCCTCGGCGTCGTCAAATGGAGTTTTACGCTGCCGACGCCCGGCCTCGGCCAATATGAGGCGCTGCTCACCGACGATCTGGTGCAGTCGGTGTTCATCCGCACGCTGCGCATCGCGGCGGTCGTCACCGTGGTCTCGGTGGCCGCTGCCTACGCCATCACCGTCGTCTGGGTGCGTGGAACCCCGGCACAGCGCCTGATCGCCGAGTTCTGCATTCTCGTTCCCTTCTGGATTTCCGTGCTGACCCGTGCCTTCGGCTGGGTGGCGCTGCTCTCCAATCGCGGCCTGATCAACACGTGGCTGCAGGCGATCGGCTTCATCTCCGAACCGCTGGCGTTGGTGCGCAACGAATTCGGCGTCATCGTCGGCATGACGCACTTCCTCATTCCTTTCGCCGTTTTTCCGCTGGCATCGGCCATGCGCAGCCTCGACGACCGCGTGCTCCTGGCGGCGCGCGGGCTCGGCTCCAGCCGCATGCGCACCTTCTGGACGGTGTTCGTGCCGATGACGCGCTCCGGCATCATAGGCGCGGCGATGATCGTTTTCGTCTTCTCGCTCGGCTTCTTCGTCACGCCAGCGATCCTTGGCGGCGGCCGCAGCGTCATGATTGCCGAGCTGATCTATCTCAGGATATTCCAGAGCCCGGACTGGGGCTTGGGTGCAGCGATCAGCGTCGTGCTGGTGCTGTTCGTCGGCGCGCTGATGGCGCTCTTGTTCCGATATGTCAGACCGAAGCAGTTGATCTGATGCCGACCTACCGCCCCGGTCCCGTCTCGCTGATCATCGCCGCCTTCGTGGCGCTGTTCCTGCTGATGCCGCTGCTCGCCGTCATCCCGGTGTCGCTGACGCCGAGCCGCATGCTGGCCATGCCGTCGGGCGAACTGTCGCTGCGCCATTACCGGGCGCTGATCGAAGACCCGCGCTGGCTCCAATCGATTCTGCTCTCGATCCGCATCGGTGTCGTCAGCAGCGCCTTTTCAACTGTGCTGGCGCTGTGCTTCAGCCTTGGCGTCTGGATGTTCCAGCCGCGCTTCACCGCGGCCCTGGTCGGCTTCGTGCTACTGCCGATGGTGGTGCCGCCGGTGGTCTCGGCGATCACGCTCTACTTCTTGCTCACCTCGATCTCGGGTTTCAGCGCGTTCTTCGGCTACGACACCTGGCTTGGCGTCGCCATGGCCCATTCGGTGATGACCGTGCCCTTCGCCACGGTGCTGATGCTGGTCTCTCTCAGCCAGCTCGACCGCCGCATCGACCTTGCCGCGCGGGGCTTAGGGGCCACTGTGTGGGAGCGCGCCACCCGCGTCATCATGCCCAACATCAAGTTCGGCATCGTCACCGCCGCACTTCTCTCCTTCGTGCTGTCCTGGGAAGAAATCGGCGTCACCCTGTTCATCACCTCTGTCAACGCCATCACGCTGCCGCGGCTCATGTGGATGGGCTTGCGCGACAACATCGACCCGGCGATCGCGGCATTGTCGGTGATCCTGATCATCATCACCGTGCTGGTGCTGGCGGTGCGCAGTTTCGTGGCCAGGCAGCGCGGAGCCTAGACAAACCGCACCGAGACGCGGCCAAACCTGCCTAGATCGCCGATGACTTCGTCGCCTGCCTCGACGCTTATCGGTGTCACGCAGGTGCCGGTAATCACCACCTGTCCCGGCTGAAGCGCTATGCCCAGGCCCGACAGTTCATTGACGATCCAGGTAAGCGCGATGCGAGGATCGCCCAATACGGCTGCTCCCGATCCGCTATGTTGCGACCTTCCGGAAACGGACGCGATCACGGGGTGCTTTGCAAGATCCACGTCGTGCCAGTCGTCTTCCGCCGCCTCGCCGATGACAAACAGATTGGCGCAGGCATTGTCCGCAATGAGCTGCGGCGCCCCGACGGCGCAGAAATCGTCATACCGTGAGTCCGGGATTTCGATCGCCGGGTGCAAGCTCGCCACGGCTTCCATCGCCTCGGCGATTTCATAGGGTGCCGCACGAGGCGGCAGCTCGCGGCCGAAACGGAAAGCGAACTCGATCTCGGCCACGCGCATCTTGCTCGTCGCCAGGGAAACGGTCCCGCCGATCTCCACCGCTTTCTCGGCCAGGAGACGTCCGGCCATGGGGCCGTCGACGTTGATGTGCCTTTGTCCCGCCAGACTGGTCGCGGCAATCTTCCAGCCGAAAAGCGGAGCCGCCGAGCGATCCATGACATGCGACTGGACAGCGTAACCTTCGAGCCGTGTTTGTGGGCGCAACGCCTCGGGTATGGCGTCGAGACGGGTGCCCTTGTCCCAGTGGCCTACCAACAACCGCGACGCAGCCCTGGTCTTTTCTGCATCGAGCATCATCAGCTTCCGAAATTGCTTCCTGGATCAAAAACGGCAAGGAAACATTGCGTCATGCGACGCTGTATGGAGCGAGAATATGTGACCAGGAATCGAGAGTCCATGTTCACGGCGTGGTGCCCGCGACGGTGGTCTTGGCAAAGCCGCCCTTTCGAGATCATCGGCATCCATCATTCCGATGACGAATCGCCATCGCCTCTGCGCGTCGAATGGCTATATCTGTCAGAACACGCAGAA
>NZ_RZPL01000617.1:0-3464 GCF_004022805.1 Mesorhizobium sp. M7A.F.Ca.CA.002.04.1.1
CCGTGAGAATGAAGTCGCGGCCGAGATCGCCGGCAACGCCCTCACCACCGACGGCGTGATATCAGCCATGTTCGGACGTGCGGCATGAGCCCTGTTGCGCGCCTCCTGTCCCTTGGGCGAAATTTCGGCTTCGCCGTCGTGCTGCTGGTCGTGCTGCTTGCGGTCAATCTCATCCTCAGCCCGGGACGATTCCAGCCGGGTTCCTGGGGGGCGCTGGTCGGATTGGCGGCGCCCTTGATCGGTGCTGCCATCGCCTCCACGCCTGTCATCCTCGCCGGGCGTGGCGGAATCGACATCTCGGTTGGGCCATTGATGGGCTTTGTCAACGCTTTGACGATCCAGGTGCTGTTCCTCGGCACCGGCATCTCGTCGCCCTTGGTGCTCGTTCCGGCGGCGTTGCTCGTCGGCGCGCTGGTGGGCGCGGCGAACGGCTTCCTGGCGACAATCGTGCGCATTCAGCCGATCGTCGCCACGCTCGGCACCTATCTGATCCTGACCGGCGTGACGCTGACAATCCTGCCGGCGCCGATCGGCCCAGCGCCGGCCTGGCTTAAGGCGCTGTCCGGCCCGCTGTCGATGCTGCCGCTGGCACTGATGTTCATTGCCTGGTGGCTGGTGCGGCGCACACCATACTACGACCAGCTTATGGCGGTCGGCAGCGACGACCGCGCCGCCTACACCGCCGGTGTCGATGTCACGCGCGTGCGCTTCATCGCCTATGTCATGACCGGCATCCTCGGCGGATGCGCCGGGCTGATGCTGACCGCGCTGATCGGCTCCGCCGACCCCAACATAGGGCCGACCTACACGCTGATCGCCATCGCCGCCGTAGCGCTCGGCGGCGTCAGCCTGGCCGGCGGCCGTGGTGGCGTGGCGGGTGCCGCCATCGGCGCCATCGACATCTTCCTGCTGCAGAGCGTGCTGACGACGTTCAACGTCTCGACCTTCGTGCTGCAGATCGCCTACGGCGCGATCCTGGTGCTGGCGGTGATGCTGACAGCGCTGCAGGAACGTCTTGCCATGGGGAGACGCTGACATGGTTTTGCGCCAAAACCTCTTCGCGACAACCAACGCCCGTGTCGTCGGCGCCTTCTGCGTCGCCGCCCTTCTGCACCTTGCCGGCACAATTCTCATTCCCGGCTACTCGGCGCCGTTTGCGATACGGGCCATGCTGGTGCTCGCCTCGCTGCTCGCCGTGGCCTCGATTGGCCAGACGCTGGTCGTCATCATGGGCGGCATTGACCTTTCGATCCCCTTCGTCATCGGCTTTGCCAATGTCGTGGCTGCGCAGCTTTATGGCGATGGCTGGAACTTTTTTCTCGTCTGCGGCCTGGTCGGCGCGCTGGCGCTCGTCATCGGCGGGCTGAACGGGCTGATCTCGCGCAGCCTCGACATCCAGCCGCTCATCGTCACGCTCGGCATCGGCATGGTCGTGCAAGGGCTGGTGCTGCTGTGGACAGCCGGCTTCCCGTCAGGCTCCGCGCCACAAGCGGTTTCCAGCTTCGTCTCGATCGGCGGATCGGCCGGCCCGCTGCCGGTGCCGTGGCTGGTGCCGAGCCTGGTCGTGCTGGCGGCGCTGGTCGTGCTGGTGCTGGAGCGGACGCCCTATGGCCGCCGGCTCTATGCGTTGGGCAGCAATCCGGGAGCGGCGCCGCTGGCGCTGATCGACCCGGTTCGCATGTGGGTCATCACCTATGCAGCAAGCGCCTTCTTCGCCGCTGTCGCGGGCGTGCTGCTGCTCGGCTTCACCGGCTCGGCCTATGGCGATGTCGGCCAGCCCTATCTGTTCCAGACCATCGCAGCGGTCGTCGTCGGCGGCGCAGCACTGGTCGGCGGCCGGGGCAGCTATCTCGGCACGATCGCCGGCGTGCTGGTGCTGACCGAGATCAACACGCTGCTCATCGGCCTCGGCTTCCAGCCCGCGGCAGTGCAGGCCGCGCTCGGCTTCGTCATCGTGCTGCTGGTTTCGCTCTATGGCCGCGAACGGCACGTCTCGGCAACCATCTGAAAGGACCTGTCAGTCGAGCCGCCACAGCTTGCGGGCATTGCCGGACAACAGCCTGTCGCGCTCGGCAATGCTGCAGCCCGAGAGCAATGCATGGGTCGCCGCCACCCAGGTCGACAGGCCGCCGCCTAGCGTGCAGACCGGCCAGTCGCTGCCCCAGACGACGCGGTCCCAGCCGAATGAATTGATGGTGTGCTCGACGTACGGCCGCAACGTCTCGACCGTCCAGCTGCCGGCATCGGCATAGGCGACGACACCGGAAATCTTGGCCATGACATTCGGGCGCCGGGCGATCTCGCTCATATGCTCGCGCCATGGATGTTCCCTGTTGCCCTTGATGTCGGGCACGCCGCAATGGTCGAGGACGAACGTCACATCGGGTGCCAGGTCGGCAAGCACGATAGCCTTGGGAATCTGGTGCGGCAGCACGACGAGATCGAAGGTCAGGCCGGTGCCGCCAAGCCGCTTGATGCTGTCGCGGAACACCGCACCTTCCGAGAGCTCGTCGGGCGCGACATGAAGGACGCGGCGAAAGCCCTTTACGAACGGGTTTGCCCGCTGCCGTTCGAGATAGGCCGCGAAGTCTCCTTCCTCAGGACGGCAGGACGCGATCACCCCGGCCAGCATGCTGCCGGGCTGCCGTGACAGTCCTTCCACACGAGCCGTCTCGGCTTCGATGTCGGCCGGATCGACATCGACCTCCATATGCAGCACGCGCTCGACGCCGACACGCTGCGCCTCCGTCGCGTAGTCTTCATAAGAGAAATCGCGGTTGAGCGCCGGCACGCCGGCGAGCCAGGGATAGCGCAGGGCCGAGCGATCGATGAGGTGAAGATGGGTGTCGATGATCATGGCGAGGCTCCTCCCTCTGGCTTTTCAAATCATCTCACGAGAGAATTCTTCATTCAAATAAGAATTCACACCGATGAGCCGACTGCTGATCCAGCAAGGTGCGACAGCTTTTCACACGTTGCCAGCAACAGTTCGATTGTCCTGGTGATATCGGGTGCGGAAGGCGCGTTGACCACCGTGATGTAGGGAATCGACAGCGCGGCGATCGCCTTGCCGTCGGAACTGCGCACCGGGGCCGACAGGTTGAAGACGCCGGCTGTCTGCATCGAAGCCATCATCTCGTAGCCACGGTCGCGGATCTGGTCGAGACGGGTGAAGAACTCGCTCGATTGTGCCGTCTTGTCGGTGCTGCGGACGTGTTCGGAAATCATCATCTGGCGCTCTTCCGGTGAGCGGAAGGCGAGCAGCACATGTCCCGAGCCAGTATCGAATAGACTGATATGGGAGCCGACCCGGATCGATATGCCCCAGTAGTTCGGTGCTTCCTGCTGACCGATGACGACGGCAGAACCACGATCAAAAACAACGAGTTGGTTGGCCTGCTGCGATGTCTCGGCAAGCTCACGCATCAGCGGCGTCGCATAGGAGACCAGCCGCCGTACCGGCG